>JBGTJG010000396.1:0-3276 GCA_041745235.1 Ferruginibacter sp.
TGCCACCCAGAATAATGGGCCAGTAAAAGTTTTTGAAAAAAGCAATGCCCATTTAAATACTTTCATACAACCGGAAGCCAATGATGCCTGGGTAGAAATCTCGTATGCGGATGGCAGCGTAAAAAAACAGGAATTATATTATGGGGCTTCCTATCTTTCCCAGTTTTCGAGGAAGATTGACGTACCGGAAAAAGCCACAACCATTACCCTATTCGATTATTCCGGAATGCCAAGAACCGTTTATGAAAATAAGCTATCTAAAAAGTAATTGTTCACTTCCGATCCAGTGCCAGAAAAGGAAGCAGCCAATTCCTCTTTGGTAGGATCAACAGAAACTTTCAGGTCATAACCGGGAGCACGATAATTATCATTACCTTTTCCATCTATATCGAGTGCGTAGAGTTTAAATCTTTTTTATGGAGAAATTTTTAGGGTTTACTTACTATTGGTTTAATCTGATTTCCACAAAAAATTATTGAAATTTAATGGTTTACCTTATACACAAAAAAACTGTATTTTTGTGTATAAGGTAAATATTATGAAGCGAACAAATATTGAAATTGATCCTATACTTGTAAATAAAGCTAAAAAGCTTTCCAAACTATCTACTACGAAAGATGTTGTGAATCTGGCTTTGGAGAATTTAATTAAGAGTCTTAACAGAAGAAAAATAGGCAAAATGTATGGGAAGGTAGAATGGGAAGGTGATTTGGATGAAATGCGAAGAAGTTAGCCACCATATAAAGAATGACAATTAAATTGACAAATAATGAAGGATTGGAATTTAGCCGGTTGATAGATTTATGGAAAGAATAGAATGATTAAATATGGTGGCTAACAAAACACATCCACAATCCTAGCGAAAATGAGCTGGTAATCTTTTTGCGCTTTATAGCGAGCGATATTGATATACAAACAGAAAATGCAAACATGCCCGGCCTGCGGCAGTGCAGGTAGTTGCGGCTCATGTAAAGAACTACATAAAATAACTATGAACCTCCTAAAATTAAAAGTAATTTAGCAGCATGGAAAATGAAGTACAAGAGCCGCAATTAGAACTTTTTAAAGTAGAAACCAATAATGGCAAAGCTGATTTAACATCAACTTTTGCTGACAACATGAAATTACCTATTCATAAATGGTACCGTTACACAGCAGGATTTTCAGCAAGTTGGGTTCGAGAGCTGATTGAAGAGGAAAATGGCAAAAATGTGTTAGATCCATTTGGGGGCTCTGGAACTGTAATGATTGAAGGAGAGTTTGCTGGGGTCAATTCCATAGGTGTGGAAGCACATCCATATGTATATCGAATTGCAAAAGCAAAGTTGACATGGCAAATTAACCCTCAACAATTTAAAGACGCAGCAAAACAACTTCTGGAAAAAGCCAAAGGGAAAAATATAGTTAAAACTGATTATCCGACTTTAATCCAAAAGTGCTATCCCGAAGAAATAATTCAAAAATTAGAAGCGCTTAAAGTTGCTTGGTTTGAATCCAAAGACAAAGAAGAAATCAAGGAATTGAATTGGTTCGTCATTACTTCAATCTTAAGAACAACATCTCCAGTTGGAACGGCACAATGGCAGTATATTCAGCCGAGAAAATCTAAAGGAAAGGTGATAGATGTATTTCATGCTTTTGAAGCTAAAGTATATGAAATGTGTCAAGACATGGCAAATATGCAACGGAAATATCCAAATGCATCAAAGGGACAGGTTTTAATGGAAGACGCGAGGCACATGCCTTCAGTTCCTGATGGTTGGGCCGATTTGGTCATTACCTCCCCACCTTATGCTAATAACTATGATTATGCTGATGCAACAAGATTAGAAATGACATTTTGGGGCGACATAGAGGGATGGGGTGATCTACAAGAAAAAGTAAGGAAGTTTCTTATAACTGCTTGTACTCAACATGTAACCAACTTAAAAGATAAGGCAAATGAAATGCTTGAATCTCCCTTGCTTTCTCCTATTTATGAAGAATTAATGAATGTTTATACGGAACTATCAGAAACAAGGCTTACAAAGGGAGGGAAAAAGAATTATCATCTGATGATATTAGCATATTTCAGCGATTTAGCGCAAGTCTTTCATGAACTTAGAAGAGTTACAAAAGAAGGTTGTAAAATTTGTTTTGTCGTTGGAGATAGTGCTCCCTATGGTGTGTATGTCCCCGTTGACAAGTGGCTTGGCGAATTGGCAGTAAATGTGGGATTTAAGTCATTCAGCTTTGAAAAGTTAAGAGATAGAAACACGAAGTGGAAAAACAGAAAACATACCGTCCCTTTGCATGAAGGTAGACTTTGGATAACAGGATAAAATGGCAAAATCACCAGCCCACAGATGGGGACAAATTATAGGTGAGTTTCTTGAACAGGTTTTTGAAACCGAACTATCCAAATTTGCCCGTAAACACAAACTTTACTTAGATACACAAGGAGAGAGACCTGTAAGAACAGGAAAGAAAGTAAGTTGGATAGATTCTTTTGAAAATTCACATGATTTAGACTTTGTTCTTGAAAGAGGCGGGACAAAGAATAAAATAGGTGACCCTGTAGCTTTTATCGAATGCGCATGGAGGCGATACACCAAACATTCGAGAAATAAAGCTCAAGAAATTCAAGGTGCTATTTTACCGTTGGTTGCCACACACACAAATTTTGCTCCTTTCATGGGGGTAATGCATGCGGGTGAATTTACAAGTGGAGCATTAACACAGCTAAAATCATTAGGCTTTAATGTACTTTATTTTCCTTACGATCTAATACTAGAAGGTTTTAGCAAATTCGATATTGATGCGAGTACCGAAGAAAATACAACTGAACAAGCTTTTCTTGGCAAGATTCAGCAATGGGATAACTTTAGAGAAAAGGATAAACTTGCAAAACATTTACTCAAGCTAAATTTTGGCGAAGTAAAAATATTCTTTGAGAATTTAGAAAAGGCAGTCTCCCGATTTATTGAATCAGTCAGCGTTGTGCCCTTACATGGTGTTACTTCAACTTTAAACACAGTTGAAGAAGCTATTAACTTTATTGGAACCTATAACCAGAGAAATGGCAATTTAGAAATTCTGAAATATGAGATTGTTGTGAGATATAATAATAATGATAAGGTTGAAGGAATATTCAATACTAAGGATTAAACAATAAATAACTTATAACAGATTTGTGTTTACCTTTCAAAAAAGAATGAAAGGCGATGCGTGACAATTTGGAATACAAACAACAATTTTTTGCTGAGTTGGACGAAAGGCTAAAGCGATTATTCGCAG
>JBGTJG010000397.1:0-1739 GCA_041745235.1 Ferruginibacter sp.
CTGATTTTTTCCAACAGATCCACAAGTGCAAAGATAGGAGATTCAAATTAAGGTTGTTAGCCACGAAGGCCCCAAGGCACCAGGGGTTAGTTATCCGTGTTACATCTCACTCCTTGGCTGTCAGACCAGTTTTTAAAAAACTTCTCGACCCTGAGACAGACACCGACCACCTGATTACCGATTACACAGATCACTGTCCTTGCCTGAAATACGTTGACCGTTTTTTGGAGTTAAAAAACACAAAAAACGGAAGAAACTATGGCAAACTTAAAAGATTACGAAAAGCTAACGGTGAAGGAAAGGATGAGCCGTTATTTCAGTGAAGATTTCAAGCGGAAGATAGTCAGTGAATTGGATAGGAATCTGATTACTATTGCATCAGTGTGCAGAGCGCATCAGGTAAGTCCTGCTGCAGTATATAAATGGATTTACAAATATTCGGGAATGCGAAAGAAAGGTTTAAGACAAGTTATCGAAGCAAAGAGTGATAGTGTAAAATTATTGGCGATGCGTGAACACATCAAGGAATTGGAACGAATCATTGGTGAAAAGCAGATAAAACTTGACTTTCAGGAGAAGCTAATAGAGTTGGCTGAAAGCGAATATAAGGTAGATATCAAAAAAAAATTTACTGGCAAGTTATCCTCTGGTACTGGCTTCACAGGAAGATCCACAAAGTCAAAATGAATGGTTTGTATAAAGCCATAGGAATGAGTAAACAATCTTTCCACCAGCGCCTAAACCGGCAAATGATTTTGCTGGAAGAGATGGGTCAGCTTCTTATCCTGGTCCAGGAAATCAGAATAGATCATCCCCGGATGTCTTCCCGCAACATATACAGAATGATGAAGCCTGTTCACCTGGGCAGAGATCGCTTTGAGGCTTTTTGCTTTGAAAACGGATTCAAGGTTGCTGTTAAACGTGCTTTTCACCGCACTACAAATTCCTTAGGAGTTACCCGATTTGCGAATTTACTTACAGGTTTTGAGTTGAATAGCATCAACCAGGTTTGGGTGAGTGACATTACCTATTATCGCATAGGAGAACAATTCTATTATCTAACGTTTATACTTGATTTGTACTCCAGGGTCATTGTAGGGCACTCCATCTCCAAGGATATGCTAACGATATCCACGACCATACCTGCTTTAAAGAGGGCACTAAAAGCGCGTACAGGCCTTACCTCCCTGATCATTCATTCCGATGGGGGCGGGCAATACTACTGTAAAGAATGGCTAAGACTCACTTCACAACATCAGATACGAAGCAGTATGTGTGAGAGTGTTTATGAAAACCCGCACGCAGAGCGCATAAATGGAATTATCAAAAATGATTACCTGGTGGGATACGGTCCTCAAAATCACGGGCAATTAAAAACAATGACAGACAAAGCGGTACTGAAGTACAACAATGAAAAACCGCATCAGTCAATCGGAAACATTTCACCAAATCAATTTGAAAAATTATTGCTGGCTTCGTAAAAGGTTATACACATGATTTTTAAAAGAAAAAAAGTAACAAAAAAAGAAAAGACGCAGGAATGTGGATAACTCGAAACGAGTTACCCACATTCCTGCTAATGACTATAATAATAACAACTATAAATGAGTAGATTTAAACCTCTAAAAACGGTCAACGTCTGGTAGGCAAGGACACCTGATTACCCGACCACCGATTACCACTTACCGCTCACCTGTCCCCACTAATGCGCTTCCAGCCAATTCAGTCCCACCCCTACT
>JBGTJG010000398.1:0-1823 GCA_041745235.1 Ferruginibacter sp.
AACACTTTTTCCAATTGCTTTTCTCTTGACTTCCACAAGCGTTCCATAGTATCCCGTTCTTTTTGAATGCTTAATCGCATACTCATAAATCCTTCCCTTATGGCGTTCCATTGTTCTGCAAATTCGTTGCTGGTAAGATAGTCATACAGCATATGCATTTTATCACCTTTATTCTCTTGCGTTTTGGTAAGCGCAAATACTTTTAAAATACTGGTACGCAGTACGGTTGATAAACTTCTTACTTCGGCAAACGAACATATATAAACGCCTTCTTTTTCACCAAACCGATCCATGTCTTTAGGCAATGTCTGCGTTACTATTACTGCTATATCTGCACCTTGCGATCGCATATCGGCTTTTAATTTATCTATCCAGTCGTTGCTGAAATCTTTGGTGCGTTTGCTTTCATAAATTATTTTGCCACATTCATTTCCAAAAGGATTGCACACCACTTGCATACAATCAGCACCTCTTACACCTTTGCCCACCGGTACAATTTTATCAAAAGGAAAACCGGTGCGTAAAATTTCTTCCAGCATCAGTTCCTGAACCTCTCCCTGCAGTTGCATACTGCCCTGTTCAGCTTTTCGGCGCATTTCTTCTGCCAGTTTTTTCTGATCTTCCAATTGCTTTTCTTTTTCAGCAAGCCGCAGACTAAACTCAGCTTCTATCTGCTGAATTTTTAGCTTTTCTACTTCTCTTATTTCTACAGATAACCTTTCTCTTTCATGCAGAAACTTTTTCTGCATTTCAAGTTCCATCTCTTCCTGCTTAATTTTTAGCGCTTGTTCTTTTTGTAAAAATTCGAGTTCCTTTTTCCTGGCCTCTTTTAATTTTTCTTCGTTATCATCGCACGACTGCTGAAGCATCTTCAATTTATTTTCAAAATCGGATGCTACTGATTTATGGATCGTCTGCTGTAGTTCCTGTTGTAATTTTTGTTTTTCTACCTGTAGCCTTTGCTGGATTTCGGTCTCCTGTTCTTCCTGCTGTTTTACAAGCAATTGTTTTTGTTCCTGCAGGGCTTGCTTATCCTTATCTACTTCTGCTTTCAATTTCTGCCATTCTGCGGCCATTTTTTGTCTCGCCTGCACTTCAAAATCTTTCATGAAGGCATCCCCGGGTTCAAATTTGAACTGGCAACTGGGGCAGTTTATCATTAATGTGGACATACTTTATAATTTACTAAAATGATTAGCAAAGTAAGCAATTTACCTGTTAACCATCTTAGGAGATGCAATGATTTTGTTCAAAAGATAATGAAACAAGATTATTAAAGTGACGCGGTTAAAATACCAGGGGCCCTTGCTACGTTAAAAGCAGCAGTATAGCCTGAAAAGAGCTATTCTTACTTTTAATAATTAATATTTGCCGTGAAGTCATAACACATAAAGATTAAATGTTGGTTGGAACAATCTTTATACTTTTTGAACGTGATTCTATTTTTTGATGAACCTTTTAATAATATTCATAATGCTTTCGGCTCCAAATTATATATCCGACGAAATTTCACCGGAACATCTACAACTTACACATCATAAAAAAATACCTGCGTCCATAGAAAAAAATGTTTTGGCCGCGCTGGCATTTTTTCCAGAATTAAAGAATGCAAAAATAAAATTTGTACTAAAGAAAAATTTGCAATCCTCTATAATGCAGGCACAGCCTGTGTTTAGAACATTAGCACGTCAGCGAAAGAAAAGGCGTTACAGGATAAACATCAGTGAGCATTTTAAATTAATAAATGCTAATCTTCCAATTTTGGATATACCGGATGAAGTAATGATTGGATGGATAGGGCATGAGCTGGGGCATATACTGGA
>JBGTJG010000399.1:0-7634 GCA_041745235.1 Ferruginibacter sp.
AATTTATTCGACGTATTATGCGGTTTTTCCTATGCCGTTAATCGTGGGTCGAACTTAATCAACGCCAGTTTTGGGTTTTATGCACCGAGGTATTTAAAACCATCTTCTGTTGCCGATTCATCCGCTTTCCTTCTGAAAAAATACATCGAACGCTATCTGGTGCCAAAGAAGGTTTTGCTTATTGCTGCGGCGGGCAACAGAGTTGATGCGATTGAAGACACCTTGTTCAGGTCGTATGATGCTATATCAAGGCGTAACCTGGACATCGTTTCATTTTATCCGGCTTCCCTGGCACGCGAACTTGAACATGTAATAGCCGTAACCACTGTTAATGAAACAGGCCCATCGCCCAATCAGAATTATTCCCGGCTAGTGGTCGACATCGGCGTTTACGCGGATAACCCGGGGAATTTTAGTTTTTTTAATCCATTTAATGAAAGCGCTTCTGTAATTGGTTCTTCTTTTGCCGCTCCCATCGTAACAGGTAAGCTTTGTGCCAATTACAGCCTTTTTGAACACTTGCTTGCAGGAACATACACCAAAGTTCTTCTCTGGGAAAGGTTGGGACCAGGCATTGTAGATATAAATCCATTGCTTGAACGTAAAATAGTAGGCGGTAGGTATATGAGAAAATAAATTGCTTTGTTTATGGTAGTTCATCCCAACATGAGCAGGTTTGTTCTGGTTGGTTGCTTTGCGGCAATCCAGGTATTAACCGGCGTGGTTTGTTTTTCGCAATGCCCGACCAATGATGATATCAGGCTTTCATTGCAGGCGCTGGAAGCGGATCAGTTACTGAACACCCCGCAGAAGTACGAAAAATTGATATTCCTAAAAAAGCGATCTGATGATTGCCGGCTCTCAACCGATTCGACTTACGCCCGTATCCTAAACCGGCTTGGTTTTTACTCGTTTCTGATAAATAACAACATACCCACGAATGCATCCGTCAATTACACATTGGCAGCCATACGCATCAATAAGCCTGGAGCCGAAGGCAGTTCATTCAATCACGCAATAAATAACTATAAGAACCTTGCATTTTATTACAGGTCGTTGTCCCTGTTCGATAAGGCGATTGAATATCTTGACAGCACCCTTTTTATCGCTGGCTACACCGAAACAACGAAATGCGAAGCACTTCCTTTGAGGATCGATAAGATATCCATTTACTTTGCGAAAAAAGACTATCAGAAAATTGTTGACGAAAGCACAAGAGGACTGCTGGAAGCTCAGGCCTGTGGCGACTCTTTGATGATCATGCGGTTTTACGCCAACAGAGCCCAGTCTCATTTCTTTCTTGGCCAGGTCAGTGATGCTTTAACGGACATCAATCGATGCCGCATACTGGCAAAATCGCTGCATGACGATTTCGAGCTGGCCAGCACCTTTAAAATCCTGGCACAAATAGCGGCGGTGAAAGACAGCTTTACAAAGGCTGACTCTTTTTTCAGGCAGTGCATCCGATTGCGGATAAAAACAAATGATATTGCACAGCTGGCCGATGATTATACGGACTATGGCAATTTTTTCCTTAATGATTTGAAGGATGTCTTTAACGCGGCAAACTGTTATCGGAAAACCCTTAACTATGCCGTCGGCATTGGTAATATTGAGCTTCAGGCAAAAGCGAATTTAAATTTGGGGGCAGTCAGTTTTTACAGGAAGGATTTTTTGCAGGCCTTAAAATTCAATAACGAAGCGATAGCTGGATACGCTGCCGTAGACGGTTCAGCCAATCAGTTGGTCAATCCTTCCGCACGGAAGCTTGGCATAATTGGCAATAACGAATTGCTGCTATATATATTCAACAATAAGACGGAGATATTACTGAGCTTGTTCAACCAAACTAAACGAACGGCATACCTTACTGCTTCGCTTCAAACGGCCCTATTGATGGATACGCTAATAACAACCGTCCGGTATCAGCAAACAGGTGAGTTAAGCAAATTTTACTGGAGAAATAAAACCAGGGAATTTTTTACAAACGCCCTCGAGGCATGTTACTTATCGGGCGATGCACGTCTTGCATTTTTGTTTATGGAAAAAAGCCGGGCTGTGTTGTTAAATGACCGGCTGCATGAATTAGGTGCATCAAAGCGATTGCCGGAAGCGGTAGCAAAAAAGCAGCAGGAACTACATATTGAAATAATTGCGGCACAGCAGCAATTATCCTTATTGCCTGTAAATTCAAGCGCGTACGAAACGCAGCGGTCGCTCATCATTGAAGCACAAACCAGACTTGAGCATTATATTAGATCCCTTGAAAAAAATTTTCCCTCTTACTACCAGTATAAATATGCTGACAAAAGTCTGACGATGCGCGAACTGCAACAATACCTGGCTGATCGTCAACAAAGTTTTGTTCATTATTATTTAAACGATACCGTCATCTACATGCTTGGCATTGAGTCTGATACGGCGAGGTTGTTAAAGCGTTCCGGATACGAATCCTGCACAAAACAAATTGCGGCATTTAACAGGTATTGCAACGATAAACAAACGTTATTGTCCGAATTTCCGTCATTCGCTGCCGTATCATATTCTCTGTATACCATTTTGTTCCAACCCTTGCAGCTTACTTCCGAAAGAGTAATCATCTGCACCGATAATTTTGCTTTGCCTTTTGAAGCCCTGTGTATGGACCCGGAGGCAAAAAAATACCTGGTAAGCAATTATGCGATCAGCTATATGTATTCAGCTCGTTCCCTGTTTAACAACGTAAAGCAAACTGGTTCGAAAAGTGGATTTGTCGGTTTTGCTCCGGTTTCTTTCAAGCCTTACCTTAAAGTGACTGAGTTAAAACATTCGGCTGATTTCCTCAAACAGGCTGCCCAGCACTACGACAGCAACGAATTGTTTGTCGGTGAACAAGCAACCAAAAGTAATTTCGTCCGGCACCTATCAAGTTATGGCATCGTCAATATTTTTTCGCATGCCGTTGCTGATAGCACTATGACCGAGCCGGCATTGTACATGCAGGATTCGGTGATCCGTTTGTCGGAGCTGCAGGTGATCCCCGACGCGCTTGCCGGGCTGGTAGTTTTAAGCGCTTGCCAGACCAACGTGGGTAAGAATATAACGGGCGAAGGAATGTATAGCCTGGCCAGGGGATTTGCTGCTGTAGGCGTACCGTCTGTAGCCGCTACGCTGTGGAAGGCGGATGAACAAAGCACTTACATCATATCAATTTTGTTTCATAAACATCTTGCGCAGAGAATGCCCAAAGACCTTGCCTTGCAACAAGCGAAACTGGACTTTCTGGAAACGTACAACCACGATGAAAAGTCACTTCCTGTTTATTGGGCCGCCATGATCCTGATCGGTGATGTTAATCCGGTACAGCAATCCCGGGGTTACCATGCCTGGATGACTGCGGGCCTGCTGGGCGCTGCGGCTATTGGTATATTGATTGTATACCTCGTACGAACAAGACGGCATCTTGCCTGAATATAATCCAGATTTCACAATGATCGTTTCTGATCCAACCTTACGCCTACCGGCGATCCCCTTCTTGCAACAGCAATCATAGCGATAGCTAAATTTTATCCATCTGATGAGTTCACTTCAACAGTTGCGCCGTGATGCTCTTTTATACGGCTTTAATGCTTGTATATAAAGTAAAGGATTTTTTACATGGAATGATTTCTCTTCAAACAGATCTTCCGTTTCTGTTTACCTGCCTAAAGTATGCCCCGACTATAATAAAAACCACCATGCAGTTGAATAAATGGTGACTGAAACGGCCTGCTAAAATGAATGCGACACAACAGCAGATCCGCCCAACGTTGAAACCATCTTTCTTAATCATAAAAACAAACAAAATGCGTAATTTCTTATTGCTACCTATGCTGGTATTGCTTTCACTATCATCAATAGCCCAGACGCCCGCTGATTTCAAGGAGGGTCAGCCTTTATCCATTGAAGGAGTTGAATTTCTTTACACCACAGGTGTAGAAGAAGTAAAAATGATCGAAGGAATTCAGTACATCAGGAAGTGATTTTCCTAATCATCATTTACTGCTCAATTTCTCAGGATATGAATATCGAATTTGGCAGGAAGATACTTTGGGTCAGGATGCCATTCGATTTAATCTTAATGGGCAATATGGGTGACCAGACCTTGCATCTCCTAATGATTCAAGGTTCTTAGCATCAGGGAGAATTAACATTTAATACCGGATGGTGATATATAAATAAGTAGACAATATTTAAAACCTAAATCAAAATTTATTTTTATGACTTACTTTTTGGTTTCAAATGAAAATGAATGCAAAATATGTTTTGTAAAAGACAAAGACGGCTCAAGCTTTCGTCCTCAATGTTCGCATAAGATTTTAGCTAGTAGAACATTACCACCGCCAAAGGCGGTGGATTTTTAAGTTGCATTAAAAAATTTATTCTGATGTTTCTTTTTAGAAGGGTTAAGAGATTAACCTTAGAAACACAATAATTACCTTAAATTAAAAACAATGAAAAAATTAACCACAAACATCCGATTCAGAAATTTGTTTCTTACCTCCTTATTACTGTTTAGCATCATTCTTAAACTGCATGCGCAGGTGGAAGAAGGATATTATACTATACAGCTTGCAGTAGGGGGAACGGCAGAAGGCGCTCCTAATGGCTTTGTTGATTTAAGTACAGGAGTATTACATCGGGATGGAGATGTAATGACATTAAAACGGGAGGCCCCTTTATTCAGCCAGGTATGGAAAATCGAGCAAGATGGAACGGAGTTCTATATCAAACAGTCAGGCACCGGTAAATCTATGGATGCGTCTTACAGAAGAAGACATGAAAATGGTTGCCCTGTCATAACCTGGAATTTCAACGGAGGTGAAACACAAAGGTGGAAGCTGGTATCACAAGGAGGCAACCGTTATCACATCTTATTAGCTTTAAATGATAAAAAACTCTCCTTTGATTACGGCTCAGGCGCTAATCTTTACCTTACTAATGTAAATGACAATAATAGACAGGTTTTTATACTTAAAAAATCCACAAGAATAATCCGGGCTGCAAACTATGTTGATCTTCGCGCCAACCAAACGCCTTATGCCCATCAGGCAGGCAGGGGTACCTGCACGTATTTCGCATCAATAGCTGCTATGGAAGCGGCTTATAAAAAAGCAGGGTATGGAGATCGGAATTTTTCAGAACAATTTTATTCCATTTTTGGCAAAACGTTTGGTCTTCATTACACATGGAGTGATAACATAAATGCCAACTACCGGGAAAATCAGTATGCTACTACCCAGGGGGGAGGCAGCCTTGAATATCTTAAGTATTTGAAAATTCCCGCGGAAAGCGTTTCTCCTTATGAAAATGAAGAGGATTTGAACGGGTATGACTGGGCGAACATGAATCAAAGAACCTGCAATGATTTTAATCTGAATCTTATTCGAATAAAATTGCCGCCGCTTCATACTGTTCCTGACTATTTCAGTGTTCACTCTTGCGAAAAAATAACGTCCATTACTGAATCTGACCTGGAAAGGGTCCTTCGCGGAGGGCTTGAAATTAAAATAGGTATCTACGGAGGTTCTCACGCCCTGCTGCTTGTTGGATTTGACAAGACCGATCCCGCCAACAAAAAATTTATAATAAAAAACAGCTATCAGCCTACAGGAACACCATGCACAGAAAAACTGGAATACCTTCCTTATAGTGAAATCTCCGGTATGGTTGATGCAGAATATATCACGGCAGTGAAAGCACCGGAAAAATGGGAAGAATTAGCTGTCATTGGAAGATGGAAATTAGATTATGACGGATGGAAGGGACAGTTAGACATTTATCATATTCCCGGTATACAGCAGTTTGTATTGGACAGGTATGCTTCCGGCATTGCGGACAGAAGATTAGGTACTTTCTATGACGAGAGAGGGAATGCCTTCAGGGTGAATGGAAGCATTCAAAAAATAAACAGCGAATCAATGAAGCTTATTTTTTATATAGATGGAACCAAACCTAACCTAAGATGGGATGAACTCAGGGGCAGAAGGTTTGAATACATTATCAGTAATCCGGATGCCAATTTCATGGCAGGGGTACATACCGATGCATTAAGAAAGCAGTTTGGAGGATATGCCCTTAAAGCGCCAGCTTCTTATTTCTCTAGTGACGCTTTCAGTGTGACGGGTAATGTTAGCTCCTATGAAAATAAACGTTTTCTTTTACGCTTAGGAGCTGAAGAGTATTTTGGAACTTTTAATTACTATAACCCGGCTTTCAATTATGTAACGGGAGTTTTTCGCAATAGTTCCGGGGCTTCAAAAACAATAAAACTTCAAAATCTGAATAGAATCAATTCCTTCATCTTATACGTTGTTGAAGATCTATCCTCGGGTATAATAATCACCCATTCCTGGGAGCAGGGGATATCTTCCGGAAGTATCATCAATGCCTCGGCAAAACATTTTCCTGCTTGTTTAATAAGAAGGGAAGCTACCTTAACGGCGCCTGCATCCGTACCGACCATTCATGAATTCAACATTTCCCTTTTTCCGAATCCTGCTCTTGGACAAGTGACCGTTATGCTAAAAGAAGTAAATGACAAAAAAACAACAGGCTTGCTGAATGACATCAGGGAAATGAAAATAATTGATAAATCGGGTATTGTGCGTACTTCAGCCAAATATGCTCCCGGAAAAAAATCTGTACAGTTTAATGTTAGTGGATTACCCTCAGATGTATATGTAGTTGAAATATCCGATGGAATTAATAAAGGCAATGTGTCTTTAATAGTAACAAAATAAATAAGTTAACACTAATAAGTAAAAAGCCAAACACTCGCTCAATTTCTCAGGATATGAATATCGAATTTGGCAGGAAGATACTTTGGGTCAGGATGCCATTCGATTTAATCTTAATGGGCAATATGGGCGACCAGACCTTGCATCTCCTTAATGATTCAAGGTTCTTAGCATCAGGACCTGATGGTGGCCAATACAATACGCAAAATAACTCTGAAGCTATTCTTATTATAGATAATCGCTCTTGGGTAATTATGTATAAAATTGGTACTCCCTGATTTTTCTGGAGTTTTAAATTTTTGTGATCCTGCTTCATTTGCAAGCATTAGGATTGTCAATGAAGCATGGGTCTTATTTTACAATTTCAATCAGCCATGGTTGATCATGATAACAGAAAAGCAAGAATATTTTTAAATCAATTAAAATAATTTTATATGAAAAAGATTATCGTTTTGGCCTTCGCGGCAACAACAGGCCTACTTTATATTTCTGCGTGTAACAAAGAACGAACCTTTGTCAAAGACAGCAGCAACAAAACAGATGAGCTATCTTCAGCAAGACAGGGCTTTAGCGTATGTTTAATAGAAGCTATACCCGGGCACAAAAAAATCGATATGTTCGGTAGGGTCACTTGTACAGGCCCTGGACTCTGCTTTGTAGATAACGTTATCTGCTTTCCGCAACATGTGCCATTCCCGAAATTGAAAATTCCTGATTGCGCCTTGATTGATTGTAGCAACCCACGAAATTTCAAGGATATTTTTGTGAAACCGATTCCTCGGTACAGAGATTATTTCAAAGGGGACCCAGACCCGGAACCTAATATTGAGTTTGTTCCTTTCGGCGTAACTTCCCATATTGCTGTGCTTCAGTTTT
>JBGTJG010000400.1:0-2415 GCA_041745235.1 Ferruginibacter sp.
TTATAACATCATCAGGGAAATAGAAGCCACATTCCGTACCTTAAAAACAGATCTCGATCTTCGCCCAATATACCATAAAACAGACGATGCTTCTATGGCACATCTTCACCTTGGACTTCTGGCTTATTGGGTAGTTAATACTATTCGTTATCAATTGAAACAAAAAGGAATCAAAAACGAATGGAGTGATCTTGTAAGAATAATGAATACACAAAAGACGGTAACCACAACAATGAATAATGAGTATGATCAACAGATTGTCATAAGGCAGTGCAGTGAGCCTACAGAAGAGGTGTCGAAAATTTATGCAGCGCCACAATATAAATTAAAACCATTTACCCGTAAAAAATCTGTAGTCCCCCTTCCAGAATTCAAAAAAAGCCAAACCCCCGAAAAGCCTCAACTTTTTTCCGGATAGTTGCAATGTGGGTTAAGTGTGCTGGCGTATATCTTCACCATTTAGGAAACGCGTTGCTGGCCAAAGAAAGAAAGGAAAATGAACGAAGGCAACCCGTAGTGCAACGAGCAGCATAAAACGGTGAAAAGAAATGAAGAAGCAGGCTTGTCAAGGATTGTTATGCCTTGTAAGCAAAAAAAATCGTTTAAAGATCCCATTAAAGTGGTGAGTGAAGAGATTAAGCCAGGAAATTAAAAACCGACCCAGTCATATTAAGAAATTTAATAATATGTAGGAGACCACTTTGAAAAATGGCGCGTTTTCTTGCTGACACTAAATAATAAGCCCAGATAGACAAACTACCTGCCTGTACATTTTTGCTTTAGTAGGAATTTCCTTACACTCTTTATATGCAAAAGGATTTCGGCAATCTTATCTATAGTTTCAAATATGGCATCAGCTACTTTTGTAGCGTTTAGAGGTTGCTGATGATTATTCGCTATAAAATCAGTGATATCATCTATATCCTGATAAGCAACCAATGATCTTAAATAAGATGAAGTAATCGGATACAAGTGTAAATTAACAAAGGCTCTACTGCAATTCATTTATAATAATTTATTCAATATCAAATTTCAAATAATATCAAATTAAGTTTTGCCTATCACTATTCATCTTTATCGCCATGCCTAACAATCAAATGTGACCTATAGTTTTAACTATTAAAGTTACAGCCCAGCAGTTATAATCATTTTATAAGTTTTTTGTTTTTCGCAACCATCATGTAAAAATTTATTATAGAAGTATCAGGTTTATACGTAATTTTTGCAGGTGGTTCAGTTTGAGTTATTTTTTTTATTGCTGTCATTTTAGCCTGATAAACAGAAATACCCTTAAATCTTGAGTTGTTTGAAACTCTTGGATCATCCGGATTAGTAAAAATATCCCTTACAAAAGATGTATCCTTTGATTCACCTACTAAATTAAAGCCTTCAACAAGGCTACCCTTATCATTGCTATTGATTAACTTTCTTATTTCCGCTCTTTGACGTTCAGAATCTGGTGTGCATGATATGAGGAGAAAATAAAGTAGTAAGCTTCTGTACATAATAAATGATTAATGTCCAACGGTAAATTTCACCGCCCTATGAACTAACTCTTTGTTTTCTGGACTTGAAAATATTTTCTGCAAATTCGAAGGTGAAAGCAAAATAGCTGAAGTAATTTTACTACCCTTTATGATTAAAGACGGAGAGTATATTTTTACACCACCTTTTATAAGTGAATTAACTGCCACGCTTGTACATTGGTTATTTGCCAGACTATAAATACCTGGACTATTTAAATATGCATTTAACGTTTCTTTTAATTTAACCTGTTGCTTTTCCGTTATATTCAGAGAATATGAAGTGATTTCATCGGCAACATACTTTGAATTAAAGTCTACAATATCATCAACATGCATTTCTCCCTGGCTGCTTAATAATTCTCCCATGCTATAAGCCCCATCACCATCTTCATCCGTTGGATAGTAACCATACACTTTATCTCCAATTCTAATAGCAGTATGACCTACATCCATACCTCCTTCTTTACTCCAAATGTACACTTCTGTTTTCACAGAAGAAGAGTTGTTTGCTATCGAGTTCTTGTCACTTGAATTTTCCTTCTTCTTCTTATTACCATTATTATTAATGTCAGTATTATTCAGATGATAGTCCTTAATCTCCTGCAGAAATGCTGTGATCTCTTCTAAGTCTCGAGTACTAGCAGTGCCATTTGATTCAAATGACCACATCCCGTTTGGATCAATAAATCTAATCGGATTACCCAATGCATAGTTGTATGGACTCCATCCATTTCCTAAAGCAGCCAATGGATCCGGTGCACCCCATCTCCCAATCTGCGCATCATACATCCTCGCCCCATAGTCGTACCATTCCAAACCACTGCCATCACTAAACTCTTTCTCCTGTTTTTCTTTACCGTTGTATTCGTACTTATTATCAAGACTCCCC
>JBGTJG010000401.1:0-6726 GCA_041745235.1 Ferruginibacter sp.
TAAAAGAGGAAGCCGTGCTGGCTGAGCAATATCTCTGGCTGGAACTTAATCGCTTTCCCGAAAGATTTAAATATGCCGTAAATGTAAGTGAAGGCGCTGCAGATGCGGATACACCACCTATGCTGATTCACAGTATCTTGCAGGAATCCCTGTACAGCAATATCATTAACGCGGATAAAAATGATGATTACTATCTGACAGTTGATTTTATTAAAAGGGAGCATGACCTTTTAATACAGGTAAAAGACAACGGCCCCGCAAAAGAGGATGGAGTTATGCAAAAGAACAACGGTCTCCAGGAAGGGAACCGCGATATTCTTGCCGACCGCCTGCATGTAATAAACAGTTCTGCTGTGCAGCCGATCTTGCTTAATTACAGCAGAACAGAAAATGAAAACATAGCAGAACTTAAAATTGCTCAACCATTATTTAATTCTTAAACTATTGTTATGCAACTGAGAGCCGTTATTGTAGAAGATGAATTGCGCAGCCGAGAATTTCTCAAGAAACTGGTGCAGGAATTTTGCCCGACAGTAGAAGTGGTAGATGCAGCTGCTTCCGTAGAGGAAGCCGTGGCGGCCATCAACAACCAAAAGCCCGATCTCATATTCCTTGATATAGAATTGCATACCGGTACCGGTTTCGATGTTTTGCAGCAGGTAACACATGCGGATTTCCAGGTAATCTTTACGACAGCTTACGATCACTATGCAGTAAAGGCAATTAAATTCAGCGCAGTAGATTATTTACTGAAACCCATAGATGTGGAAGAGCTGCAATCTGCGGTGCAAAAAGCTGCAGAAAAAATGTCACATGCCAACAGCGGCCAGGTTTTGCAGGAACTGCTGAAAAACATTCGCAAACCGGCGGACAGTGATTTTTCCGTCACACTTGCCACATCCGAGGGGTTGGAGTTTGTGCCCCTGCAGCAAATAATTCGTTTAGAAGCATCCGGCCCATACACCTATTTTTTTCTGAAGGGCGGCAAGAAAATAATGGTAAGTAAAAACCTTAAAGAATATGAAGGGTTACTGAGCGAGCATAATTTTTTCCGCCTGCACAATTCTCATATGATCAATATGAAGGAGGTAAAGCGGATGGTAAAGACGGACGGGGGTTATGCAGTTATGAACGACGATTCGATGATAAGCATATCACCTAAAAAGAAAGATGAATTTATGGAGCAAATAGGTAGGAGGCTTGTCTAAGTACACTTTAATGCTGCTAATTTTATAAACAGTTCCTCTCTTTTTTTAGGCGAAACTTCAGTGCTGCTGCCGTCAGCTAATTTAATGATATCGCCGGAGATTTTATTAATCTCTGCTTCGCAGAGATTAATAATTACAGCAACATTTACGCGGAAAAAATTAAAATCAGTGAGTAATAATTCATAATATTTCAGAGAGACATTACTGTGTTTTATTCCCTTGTCTTTCAGGTGCAGGACAGTTCCCTTGTCTGCAGATTCAATCTTTATTATATTTTTCAGCGCCACATATTCTTCCCCATTCCCGGGTATGAATATGTGCACCGGCATATTATCGTTATGGAGCGTTTCTAAAAGATAACGTAATGGTTGTTGAAATACACCCACATTATTGCTCCCTTGTATTTTTTTTACGATTGCTTCCAGCTCCTCTGCATCTAATGGCTTTTGCAAATAGAACATGCCGCTCAGTTTTATGATTTTAAGGGCAAGGTGATCCAACGCAGTGGTAAAAACCACCGTGAGTGCAGGTGAATTTATTTCCTTGAGCACTTCAAAACCGGTACCTGTATGCAATTCCAAATCCATGAAAATCAATTCCGGCTGGAGTTGTGTTATCAATTGTACCGCCTCATCCTGCGTAGTTGCGGTGCCGCAAAGGTCAACTTCCTTCATGCCTTTCAGCAAGGCCGTTATGTATTGCCGGCTAAGCGGCTCGTCTTCTACTATAACACATCGTAAGGGCATAGATATTAGTTACGGGGTTTTAAGTTCCGTTACGGCCTTGTCACAATATTCCTTTACTTTAAGAAAACCTGTTTTTATAGATTCTGTACTTTCAAGACTAAGTGCACATTTTTCCATGGACAGTAAAGTTTCGCCAATATACGTTGCAAGGCCAAACAATGCTGTACTGTTCCGCAATGCATGAACCTTTTTGTAAACTGCAGTATAATCTTCAAGTCCAATTGCCGTTTCCAGTTCCCGCAAGTTCCGGGGCGTTTGAGTAATGAACATTTCGCTCATCTCACGGATAAGATCTGCATTGTCGCGGGTTTGCTTTTTCAGGAAAGTAAGGTCGGTGATCTTAATTTCTTCAGCAAGTTTGGCGTTATGTGTTGTATTGCCTTTGCCAATCCATTGCGCAATTTTTCTGAGAAGATCATCTTCGCTGAATGGCTTTGGCAGATAATCGTTGATGCCCTGCTCTATACATTTTTCTTTTTCGCCGGCAAGTGCGTGAGCAGTCATTGCAATAATAGGGGTTGTTATGTGCATATCATCCCTGATGATGCAGGTTGCTTCATAACCATCCATCACCGGCATTTGTATATCCATTAAAATCAGATCTGCTTTGTTGTCCTTTAATAATTCTACTGCCTCACTGCCATTCTCCGCTATGATAAAATTAAAGCCGTTGTTTTTTAAAATAATCCCGGTAAGCTTTTGATTCATCAGGTTATCCTCTACTACAAGAATCGTTGTTTCAGCATCGTATTCGGGCCTCTCTGCACTTTGTTCTTTGAAAACAGGAGCTTCAGCCGGCGCTTTAGCATAAGAGAGTGAAAAAGAAAATTTCGTGCCGCTGCCTTCATTGCTTTCTACGGTTATTTCCCCACCCTGTAATTCTACCAGTTGTTTTGTAATTGCTAAACCTAAACCGGTGCCGCCGAAACGGCGTGTAATGTTTGTTTCCGCCTGTGTGAAGCGCTCAAAAATTACGGGGAGCTTATCAGCCGGTATTCCTATGCCTGTATCTTTTATCAAAAAACAGATGCGTGCTTCTTCATCATCTTCTGATTCTGTGGTACAACGAAGGTCTATGCTTCCTGCTTCAGTAAATTTTACAGCATTGCCCAGTAAATTAACCAGTATCTGCCTAAGCCTCATGGGGTCGCCGTAAACAGAATAATCAAGTGCAGCATCTATTGATACCGTAAGAAGCAGATTTTTATCCTTTGCTTTTTGGGCAAACATATTCTGTACTGTTCGGAGGAGATCGGGAATATTGAAAGGCACGTTTTCAAGCGCAAATTTTCCTGCATCCAGTTTAGAGAGATCAAGAATATCATTGATGATGGTCAGCAATGAATTTCCTGAACTGCTGATCGCATCCAAATATTCTCCCTGTGTACCGGTGAGATCGGTCTTTTTTAATAATTCTGTAAAGCCGAGAATGGAACCGAGAGGCGTGCGTAATTCATGGCTCATATTGGCTACGAAATCTTCTTTTGCCTTTGCCGAGCCCTCTGCCAAGGCACGGGATCGCTGCATCTCTTCTTCTATATTTTTTCTTTCAAAAAAAGTAGGGATATCATAAGATGCCTGTTTCTGTACATTGTCTTTGCCGTGCAAATGAAAACGATCCAGGTGCCCCTGTATCATGTGCGGGGGAGACATGATGAAGGTACAACGCTCATCACCTTTAGCCGTACACGTAACTTCCACGGCTGTAAGCGGAATACCAAAACTTTCTTCGCACCAGCCTGAGGAATAACCGGCACTCATGATACAGACCGCAGTGGTTGATCTTTTACCGGAACGCTTCCAAGAGTCTGCTTCGAAAGAAAACGGGTGATCGTATATCAGGTAAAAATTCTCATCCGGGGAGGGATTGCTTTCCGGCAGAATATCAACAAACGCCCAACCGGTGTATGCAAAATGAACAGGTCCTGCAGAGAGTTTTGCGATAGGCTCCGTTAAGTTCATTTTTGCATGAAAGTTCTTCGCATCATTCATTCCCAGTGTATGAGCTATATCAAATAGGAAATTTTTCCCGATAGAAATGGCTTCAGCTTCACCGCGGTCTGCATATAAATTTTGTATGGTATCCAGAAAATCTTTTGACATGGCAGATGCCCGTATCAGAATATAACGCTGATCATTTATTTCAATAGTGCCTTTTGTCGGCTCCATTTTAAGGTCAACAAAATAATTGTTTACTGTTTGCTGCGCTACATCAAACAGCGGTTTCATTTCCTCAGGGACAGAAACCGTGGCTCCCTGCGTGCGGAAGGCGGGGTTAAGTCGAAGGCCGGCATTTTCTTTCTCAAGTTCTTGTATGCGGTTCTCTAAGTGCTTCACATCATTGTTCATGATTGCGGTATTGGTAAATGTGAGACTAATATATGAACAGTTTTCTGCAGAAAATAATGTGCCGTGAAATGCTGTATTAATTACACAAAGATTATCCCGGAAATACTAATAACGCATCATAAAAACTCAAACAAAGGTTTCGTTAACTGAAAGCTGCTCTGCGTTAGTTGAGCAGATTACAAGGCCTCTTGCCACTTCATCTTTGTGGTGAAATTAATTCAAACATAAAAAATAATATAAAAACAAAAATCATGAAAGCATTCAATGTAAAATCATTTTTCTTTATGGCAGCGGTTGCTGTATTCACTTTTTCTTCATGCAAAAAAGACAACAATGGAATTATTGTGCCGGCACCTACAGCAGCCGGCACATGGTCGGGTCTTTATGGTGGGGGAAATAATACGCCAACTAATTATTTCAGCTTTGTAATTAATGGCAACGGTACAATGCAGGTGAGATCAGAAAATGTAAACAACCCCGTGTTAGGTACAGGAACATGGTCTGTAACTGACGGTATTTTTAAAGGTATTTATTATTATGATTTCGAGCCTGGATTCAAATACAATGTGTCAGCCAAGATCGATCTTATAAAAAACACAATGGATGGCAGTTATGGCATTGGAGAAACTGTGGCTGATGACGGCACTTTTACGATGACAAGATAATTTCGTAAATGACGGTTTAATGCTCCTGAACAACGGGAGCATTTTTTTGTGTGGTTCATCCGTTAATTAGAACATGCTATTCATTAATTCACCCTGCACAACCACCCGGCACTGACGGATCTTTGTTTTAAATAAATATTATGAAAAATCTCCTAACACCATTATTTGCAGCACTTGTAATCTGCGCTTTTTTAACTTCCTGCCAAAAAGAAAAATTTGCAGCGGCTAATCCCACTACAGAATTTAATGCTGCTAAATTCAGGCAGCTTATAGCTACTTCATTATCTACCGGTACCACTGTGGCCAGAGGGTATAGTATCGTGGTGAATCAAGACGGAAATTGGGTAGATACCTTTTCATTCGGCTGGGCATATCAAAATGCGAGCAATGGTTCTTATGCAGGTATGCATGTAAACCAGGAAATAAATGTGGCAAGCGTTTCTAAAACGATAACGGCTGTCGGCGTACTGCAGCTTTTGAAGAAAAACAATCTGAATATTGACAGTACAATTGGCAAATGGCTGCCGGCTTATTGGAATGCTGCGCCTGCAATAAGAAATTTAACCTTCAGCGAACTGCTTACACACAGCTCAGGAATAAGTGAATCAAATACAGGTTATGATTCTTTGAAAGCCACGGTAGCAAGGGGATTAGACAACCCGGCAAAACCTTTTGATGTATATGCCAACAGTAATTTTGCTTTGTTCCGAGCAATTATTCCTTATTTAAAAGACAGGAATGCCGCTATTGCAAAAGAGAATTCGATGGTGCCGGGTAATACTTCAGGATTTGAAACATGGATGTCGCAGGAATATGTAAAATACATGCAGGAAAATGTTTTCACACCTATAGGACTAACAAATGTAACATGTACGCCAACGGCAAATACAGCAATGGCTTTTAATGAGAATATCGGCGGGCCCGTGGATGTTGTTATCACTGCCACAAACGGAGATTGGCTGAATTCCTGCGGCGGTGGCGGTTATTATCTGTCAGTACTGGAGATGGCTCGTTTCCAGGCATACCTGGCCAATACGGATGTGTTGCTGGATCAGACACAAAGATCTCTTATGAGAAGCAAACTACTGGGGTGGGACAATGAAGATTCTCCGATCACTGATAAAGGACAGGCTTATGGTAAGGATGGCGCACTCTTTTGGGATCTTAACAATGACCAGACAGAAAACTCACCGGAGGCCGGTTTGCAAACCTTCATCATGCAATTTCCGAATAAGATTGAATTGTCCCTGGTCGTTACTTCTATACCGGGTACTTTCAGAACATTTTCATCAAGGGTAAGAAATGCATACAACAGTTCGTGGGAAACAAAGTAGAATTTATAACCTAAGGATGATATGCATCACTTAGTTTCAAAAGAATAAGAAAATGAAAAAAATAATTTTGTATACATCGGTTTTTGTTTCGGTGGCTGCGGGAAACGCATATTCGCAGGGTTTAGAGAATGCGTTACGCATTAATCTTCTGCATGCCAATGGGAAAACCACAGAAGCTGCACATGAAACGGGTTTAGGACTATTCAAATCTGAACCGATAATAATTGCAGGCATTACCCTGAGGGAAGGCACAAATACGATCACCGTTCCCGGCGGCAAAGGCACACTTACATTCATGAAGAAGATTGATTTTTTTTCTAACGTGATCTTCACTGATGGGGGCGGAAAAACAAGTCGGCTTACACCAAATAATAGCAGCGCAGGTTCTGCCAAACCGATATGTCAATATCCAATCCCGGAGGCT
>JBGTJG010000402.1:0-2721 GCA_041745235.1 Ferruginibacter sp.
AAGCTCCAAATAAAGAAGAATTAAAAGCGACCCTCAAGGGTGTAAAAAAAGAAGTAAAGAAAACAGCTGAAATGCTGGAATGGGAAAGGAAAAATAAAGGCAAGAAAGGGGCTATCCGAAACGGGCAGACGGGTATATAATTATTTAATTTCAGGTTTTGATATTATAAAAATAGGTTTCCCTCGGGAAACCTATTTTCGTTTTATTTGACCTGATCTATTTTATTTCTTTCTGCATCGGGTTGCCGTTTCCTGTACTTGCTCCGCGGGCAGCACCTGATGAACGCGTTTTGAATAACTGAAATTTAGATGGTTCGGCAAAAGTGTTCCACACGTTATTCTGTGTATTGATATCAGCAGTTTCACGCAACGGATCCAGTTTGATGGATGCAACCTCTTTATCTTTAATAAATGTTTTTACCACCCTGTTCTCATTCTTGCGCCATATCTGAACGGGAATGCGGTCAATTTGCTTTGTGCCGTCTTTAAATGTCCATTCAATAATGATCGGCATTACAAGACCGCCTTTATTACTGAAAGTAAGTTCGTATAAATTCTTACCTCCTGCCATTTGTAACTTTTCACTAACTGTAAAAGTATCTGCAGTGGGCGGAGGTATGGTAATGGTAAAGGGTGTAGTGTCAATTTGTGCCAGTCCGCGATCGTATTTCCAATAAAAATCCCTGAGGCTTACATCTGCATCAGTTGCAAAAATGATATTTTTATCTTCCCTGTTTCTGATCTTAGAAATATCATCGAATCTGTTCTGTATAGGTTTAGCCACAGCTTGGGATCTTGTTGTAGCAGTGCTTCTCGCCGATGTTGTCTCTGTAGTAAGATTAGCCCATTTTACTGTGTCCAGGGAAATATCTACAGGTTCTGTGTTATAAAACCAACCTCGCCAGAACCAATCCAAATCTTCTCCGCTTGCATCTTCCATTGTACGGAAAAAGTCTGCCGGCTCGGGATGTTTAAATGCCCATCGACGTGCATACTCGCGGAATGCATAATCAAAAAGCTCTCTTCCCATTATTGTCTCCCGCAGCATGTTTAATCCTGTAGCAGGTTTGCTGTATGCATTCGGGCCAAACTGGGCAATGTTTTCACTGTTGCTCATAATGGGTTCCAATTGATCTTTTGGCAACTTCATATAATCAACGATAGTATATGCCGGACCCCTGCTTACCGGAAATTTATTGTCCCATAATTCCTCTGTAAGGTATTCACAAAAAGTATTCAGCCCCTCATCCATCCATGACCACTGGCGCTCATCGCTGTTTATGATCATTGGAAAAAAGTTATGGCCCACTTCATGAATTACAACACCAAGCATCCCGTTCTTAGTTCCCTCACTGTATGTACCGTCTTTTTCTGTGCGGCCAAAGTTGAAACAGATCATCGGGTACTCCATGCCACTTGCTGCTTCCAGGCTTTGCGCAACAGGGTAGGGATAAGGTATAGTAAATTTCGAATAGCTTTTTATGGTGTGTGCTACAGCTTTGGTACTGTATTTCCTGTAAAGGTTGTATGCCTCTTTGCCGTACGCACTCATGCACATAACTTTTTTACCTTCTACATAAGTCGGCATTGCATCCCAAACAAATTTCCTGCTGCTGCCCCATGCAAAATCACGAACCATTTCTGCTTTAAATATCCATGTTTTCTTTTGCGTAGATCTTTGTTTTTCCCTGGCCTTAGCTTCATCTAATGTTACAATCTCAGTTACGTCTTTACCTGTCTGAGCTGTCTGCCAGCGGGCAAACTGTGCCGGAGTAAGTACCTGCTGATAATTCTGTCCCTGGCCTGTGGCCATTACAACATGGTCACCGGGAACAGTCATTGCAACTTTATAGTTGCCGAATATTAATGCAAACTCGCCGCTACCTGCAAACTGGTGGTTTTGCCAGCCAAGAAAATCACTGTACACGCACAACCGCGGAAACCATTGTGTCATAGTAAACAGGTCGTTCCCATCTTCAGGAAAATTTTCAAAACCACCGCGGCCACCGTACTTTGTGCGCTCTATAATGTTGTAATTCCAGTCAATTTTAAAAACGAATTGCTGCCCGGGTTTTAATGTCTGCGGTAATTCAACACGCATCATGGTTTTGTTGATGGTGTATTTTAACGGTGCACCGAGAGCGTTTGTGATCTTAAGAATATTTATTCCGTATTCCCTGTTTTTGTCCTTCCTTCCTGTTTGTAATCTGTCCATTTCTTCAGGGGTAAATGATTTGGGCATAACGTTGCTTGTCTGGTATCCGGCATTATTTACGGAACTGTGTTCATTTTCATCAAGCTGCAACCATAGGTATGTAAGATTATCCGGAGAATTGTTGAAATAAGTAAGAGTTTCCTTTCCGTTCAGTCTCCTGTTTGGTTCATCAAGCTCACATACGATATCATAATCACAACGTTGTTGCCAGTATTTCGGGCCCGGAGCACCGCTTGCACTGCGGTATTGATTTGGTGTAGGCAGCATTGTTCCGAGTTGTTCAAAACGGTTACCGTGATTGCTGCCGGGGTTGTTCAGGACATTTTGGGCAATACCCGGAAGGAAAGCAATAAATAAGATAAGTGCAAATATGATGCGTTTCATTTGTGATATTTAAATTTCTAAACTGTGAAGGTTAAGGTAAAGTTATATTACCGGATTGAAGTTCTGATACCGCTCATGTATTAATGAGTCTTTCAATGATCATATTTAAAGCAAACATTGACG
>JBGTJG010000403.1:0-4607 GCA_041745235.1 Ferruginibacter sp.
GGTAATTTTTCAAAAAATAGGCTTGCTTAAAAAGAGCGACATCAAAAATGAAGATCCTGAAAACAGGGCATACCGAAAATATTTGTATCATGGCATTTCACACCACCTGGGCATTGATGTGCATGATCTTGGTACGAGAACAGAACCGATAAAAGCAGGCATGGTATTTACGGTAGAGCCAGGGATTTATATTGAAGAAGAGCAAATGGGAATAAGGATAGAAAACAATTTTTGGATAACGAGAAACGGAAGTAAAGATTTAATGAAGAATATTCCGATTGAAGTCGAAGAAATTGAAGCGCTTATGAAAAAGCAAAGCAGTAAATGAAACAGATCCCAAACATATTCACCCTTCTGAACCTTATCTGCGGTTGCATTGCAATAGTATATACTTTGCAAAATGGCATTACGATACAGTATACAGGTGACAATGCGCAGTTCGTTGATGTATCAGAACAAATGAGAATGGCATCTTTATTTATTGGCATTGCTGCAGTTGTTGATTTTCTTGATGGTTTTGTGGCAAGGCTGTTTAATGCCACTTCGGAAATGGGTAAACAATTAGATTCCCTTGCTGACGTAGTGAGTTTTGGTGTAGCTCCTTCCCTGATCATTTACCAGTTTTTAAGAATGAGTTTTGCTGCTGAAGAAAATGGTATTAATATTTCTGTAGTATGGTTAATTCCGACTTTTATAATAGCAGGTGCTGCTGCTTACCGGTTAGCACGCTTTAATCTTGATCGTAGTAAAACTACAGGTTTTAAAGGAGTGCCTGTTCCCGCAGTAGGTTTATTGATTGCCAGTATGCCTTTGATATACGAACAATCTAATAATGAAACGATCATTAATATATTGCTGAACAAATGGTTTTTGTACGCAATCATCTTTGCTGTAAGCTGGTTAATGGTAAGTACACTACCCTTAATGGCTTTCAAATTTAAAAACCTTTCATTAAAAAATAATCTTCCCAGATATTTGGTGTTCTTATTTGCAATAATAGGAGCATTATTACTCGGATGGCTCGCAGTACCTATCACATTTATAGCATACATTATTTTATCTTTGGTTTTCAAAAACAGAACAGCATGATGTACACCGCACAGATTAAAGTGATGCCCTTAGAAGGCTTGCTCGATCCTCAGGGAAAAGCAGTAATGGGAGGGTTGAATAATTTAGGTATTCAGGGAGTTAATGATGTTCGCATTGGTAAACATATTGATCTGTCGGTAGAAGCAGAAAATGAGCAAGAGGCAAAAGCCAAAGCTGAAGATGCTGCAAAAAGATTGCTTGCCAATCCTGTAATGGAAATGTACGAGATTGTTATAAGCTAAGATGCTAATGACAGGGAATAATCGTTAAATAAACGGTGCTATTCCTCGTAACGTAATTATCAAATATCCTTTTACAATTATCTCTTAACCATTGCTCTACCTTGTTCCAACACCGATAGGAAACCTTGCTGACATTACCTTTCGGGCGGTAGAAGTTTTGAAAAATGCTGATCTTATTCTTGCTGAAGATACCAGGACATCATCCGTATTGCTCAATCATTACGGCATCAATAAGCCGCTATCGACTTACCACCAGCACAACGAACATAAAATAGCAGCACACCTTGCCGAACAAATGGTTGCAGGTAAAACAATTGCTTTGCTTACCGATGCAGGCACTCCGGGCATAAGTGATCCAGCCTATTTGCTGGTGAAGGAATGCATAAAAAATAGTATTGAAGTGCAATGTTTACCGGGGGCCACTGCATTCGTACCTGCTTTGGTAAACAGCGGCCTTCCTATGGACAGTTTTTGTTTTGAAGGTTTTCTGCCGCTCAAAAAAGGAAGGCAAACATTCTTTAAACGATTGGCGCAGGAAAAAAGAACCATGATCTTTTATGAAAGCCCGATGCGGCTTCTCCGCACATTAAAGGACCTTGGTGAATACCTGGGTGCGGACCGCCAATGCTGCGTGAGCAGAGAATTAACCAAAAAATTTGAAGAGAATAAACGCGGAACATTACAGGAAGTGTATGATCATTTTAATGCCAAGACGGTCAAAGGGGAAATAGTGATCGTAGTAGCCGGAAATGATTAGCGTTTGTTTCTGTTTCAGCGTCAGATTATTTACCGAAATTTAATGCTTAAATAAAATTGAATGAGTAAGATATTCTTTACATCCGTATGCATCTTAGTGTGTTTGTGTGCTTTCTCTCAACCCGAAAATCGCTGGCAGCAACGGGTGAATTATAAAATGGACATTGAGGTAGATGCTCCTAAAAACCAATTTAAAGGAAAGCAACGGCTGGAATACAGCAATAATTCTGATAAGATATTGGATAAGGTATTCTATCATCTTTACTTCAATGCCTTTCAGCCCGGAAGCAGTATGGACATCAGGAGCCAAGAGCTCGGGAAAAATCTGATCAATGGCAGGCAGGACTGGGATCCCCGAGTAAAAGACCGCATTTCCAAATTAAAGCCTGATGAGATCGGGTATCAGAGAATTATTTCTTTAAAAATGAACGGTGTCGCGCAGCCATTTAAATACCATGAAACGATCCTTGAAGTAAATCTTACCAAAGGAATTTTGCCAAAGACAAAAGTGGTTTTTGAAATGGAATTTGAAGCACAGGTCCCTTTACAGGTTCGCAGGAGCGGGAGAGATAATCCCACCACCGGCGTGCGTTTCAGCATGAGCCAATGGTATCCTAAAATGTGCGAATACGATCATGAAGGCTGGCATCCTACACCTTACATTGCGAGAGAATTTTACGGTGTATGGGGTGATTTTGATGTGACCATAAATATTGACAAAGAATATAAATTAGGCGGCACAGGCTTGCTTATAAACGCAAATGAAATTGGCTGGGGGTACGACAGGCCGGGTACAGAGTTAAAAACCATTTCTTCATCAAAACGGAGGTGGAATTTTGTTGCTAAGAATGTGCACGATTTTGTGTGGGCCGCTGATCCTGATTACAAACATTTAGTGAGGCAAGTGCCCGGCGGTCCTGCTATACATGTCTTGTACAATTACAAACCCAATGCAGGTGCAAATGATACTGCATGGATCACCATGGCAGATGCAGCAGTAACTGTTCTGCCGTTTATTGAAAAGCAGTTTGGCAAATACCCTTACCCGCAGTATTCTTTCATACATGGCGGAGATGGCGGTATGGAATATTCAATGGCAACCTTACTTGTGAGCAGCAGTTTAGGTACGGCGTTTCATGAATGGATGCACAGCTGGTACCAAATGATGCTTGGTACAAATGAAAGTATGTACGGTTGGATGGATGAAGGGTTTACAGAATTTTCTACTGATTATGTAACCAAATATTACAGGGATAAAGTAAGCCGTGTAAAGCTTGCCAATCATGCACGTTCAATACAGGTATTTGATTCATTAGATCGTGTGTTACCTTTTATGCATGCGGATAATTATGATTCTTATTATTCGTTAGCCCGGAGTGGCCTTGAAGAACCGCTTACCACACATGCAGATCACTTCAATTCAAACCTTGCTTACAGTATTGCTTCTTATTCAAAAGGCGCAGTATTTATTTCGCAACTCGGATATATTATCGGTGCGGAGGCAAGAGATAAAGTGCTGCGGGAGTATTACAATCGCTGGCGTTTTAAACATCCGAATGCAAATGATTTTGTACAGGTTGCACAGGATGTAAGCGGTATTCAACTGGACTGGTACAAGGAATATTGGGTACATACCACAAAGAAAATAGATTACGCTATCGACAGCTTATGGGAAGAGAACGGTGTTTCCAAAATACGCTTAAGAAGAATAGGCCACATGCCCATGCCCATTGATGTACAACTTACAAGAAAAGACGGCAGTACTGAAATGCACACTATTCCGCTTAATCTGATGTTCGGTGCAAAGAAAGAAGATGCAGGCGGAAAGTTGATCCCGGAAACCGCATGGCGCTGGACACATCCTACTTATGTGTTAGAATTAAAAACTAAACTTACTGATTTTAGAAAAGTAGAGATCGATCCATCGCAACGAATGGCTGATGTGGATAAGAGGAATAATCTGCTGGAATTAAACTGGTGATCATGAATGATATTACAATGCGCAGGATCACACCGGAAGATGTGTCTGCGCTTTCTTTTATGTCGAAAGAAACATTTTATGATACGTTTACGGGTACCTGTACACCTGAAGACATGGAAGGTTTTTTGGAAAAATATTATAATGAAAAAACGCTTTTGCATGAAGTACAGGATTCCGGAATAGAATTTTATTTCGGCGAAGCTGATGGGAACCCTGCAGGTTATTTATCCTTTAAAGAAGAAGTGTCGGACTTTGCGGAGTTAAAAGGCAAAAAATCACTTGAGCTGAAAAGGTTTTATGTTTCGAAAGAATACCACGGAAAAGGTGCCGCACATAACATGATCAGTTTCTTTATTGATAAAGCTATCAATGAAGATTATGAAGTTGTTTTTCTGGGCGTGTGGGAGTTTAATTATCGGGCGCAAAAGTTTTACAGCAAACACGGTTTTGTATTAACGGATCACAAGCATGATTTTCCGATTGGAAATACGCCGCAAACGGATGTGTACATGATAAAATACTTGAAGCAATAAGAAATC
>JBGTJG010000404.1:0-20838 GCA_041745235.1 Ferruginibacter sp.
CGGATCTTATCAAAGAAACGGCAGATGATCATTTCGGCTTTAGCCGTTATGCGGAAAGGCTTGGACGTTCTGCAAACAGCTTTGATGAATTGTATAATGAATTGCAGAAACCACTCACTTTCATTGATGAGTTGCTTGTAGAAATTCTCGCGGCACAAATGAAAGCAGTACAACCAAAGATAGTTGCGCTCTCAGTTCCCTTCCCCGGCAATCTGTACACATCATTGCGTTGCGGCCAATGGATAAAACAACATTACCCTGAAGTGAAAATCATCATGGGCGGTGGCTTTGCAAACACAGAATTACGTTCCCTGAGTGACTCCCGTGTTTTTGAATTCTATGATTTTATTACACTCGATGATGGTGAAGCACCTATTGAAAACCTCATCCGCTTTATTACAGATAACGCTTCTGAAGATCAGCTTAAACGAACGTTTTGTTTAAAAGAAAGCAAGGTTGTTTACCTGAACAATATAGCTGTAAAAGATTACCGACAGGGTGAAGTAGGCACACCGGATTACAGCGATCTTAAGCTTGATCAATATATCTCTGCCATAGAAGTGGTAAATCCGATGCATCGCATGTGGAGCGACGGCAGGTGGAACAAGCTCACGATGGCACATGGTTGTTACTGGGGTAAATGTACTTTCTGTGATGTATCGCTGGATTATATAAAATTGTACGAGCCCTTAGCTGCCGGTCTACTGTGCGACAGGATGGAAGAGATCATGGCAAAAACAGGTGGCAACGGTTTTCATTTTGTAGATGAAGCTGCACCGCCGGCATTAATGCGTGCGCTGGCATTAGAAATAATAAACCGAAAGCTTATCGTAAGCTGGTGGACCAATGTCCGCTTTGAAAAAAGCTTCACAAGGGATCTGTGTTTGTTGCTTAGTGCATCCGGTTGCATTGCAGTCTCGGGCGGCTTGGAAGTAGCTTCTGACAGGCTTTTACTGCTGATAGATAAAGGGATCACTGTATCACAAGTGGCAAAAGTGAATCGCAATCTCACACAGGCCGGCATCATGGTTCATGCTTACCTTATGTATGGCTTTCCCACACAGACAGATCAGGAAACAATTGATTCATTGGAAATGGTTAGGCAACTTTTTGCTACGAATGTGCTGCACTCTGCGTTCTGGCACCGTTTCGCACTTACCGCTCACAGCCCTGCAGGATTAAACCCGGAAAAATTCAGGATAAAAATTCTTACAGAGGCGGCAGGAACATTTGCAAACAATGATCTGGAATATGAAGATCCCACCGGGGGTGATCACGATAGCTTCGGCTACGGATTAAAAAAATCCCTGCTGAATTATATGCACAACATCGGGATATATGAGCCCCTGCAAAAATGGTTCGATCATAAAATACCTAAAACAAAGATCCCTGCTGATTTTATAGAAAGGGCGTTAACAGAACCGGAGTTGAACACCCTCAGGCCTGACGCTAAAGTTATTTTCCTTGGCAAAATTCCTGCAGCAGAATACACCACACAATCTAAAAAAGGAAATACACGGGAGATAGCCACCCTTATTTTTACAAATAAGCGCAGTACGCAGCAAATTCAGATCTTAAAAACGCAGGCGGACTGGTTTATTCCAATGCTGGCTTACCTCTCTGCAAACACTGCCATTCCTGCCACACTACGTTTTGTAAAAGAAAGCTATGAAAATGCAGGCCTGGAAGACTTCGAGCTGTTCTGGGATAATAAGCCCGTAAACGCTTTATATCAGTCAGGCCTGCTTACCGTGTAGTAAGCAAGCCTGATTGACCAATATCAAATCGCTAATGAATTAAGGGACGCGTTTAGAGTATGCAGATTTTCAGTTTAAACACATCAATTAAACGGTAAATTCCGCAAGCGTTCTTTGCATTTGCTCTTTAGTAAAAGGCTTGCTTAAGAATCGGTCTGCACCGTTTTTCATCGCTTTTGCCTTATCCGCAGCATCACTGTTCCCGCTGATCATGATGATCTTTACGTCAGGATAAGTTTTTTTTATTTCTTCAATATGATTTACACCGCGGCCATCAGGCAGCTTGTTATCCATGATCAATACATCAGGCGTTTGTTCCTTAAGAAATGTATCGGCCTGAGCGAGCGTATTTACGTGCTCGATCTCTACATTATCATTCTTCAGCATTACATTCAGCAGGAAACAAATGTCTCCTTCATCTTCAAGTATCAGTATTTTTTGTTTTTTTTCATCCGTATCCATGTCTTCCGTTTTTCTATTTTAAAAAAATTTAGTCAAATATAATGTACCCTGATGATAATTGCAATATCTGCAGGGCTTACGTCCTTTTCAAATCAATACCCCCGAACATCTTTGCCTTCCATATAATTTATAAATGCCTTATTACAAACCCTGTTACCCCCCGGGGTGGGATAGTTCCCGGTAAAATACCAATCCCCTTTATTATTAGGACAGGCTTCATGAAGTGTTTCTATCGTCTGATAAATAACCTGAACGGGTATTGATACGTCTTCCGGTGTAATGAGCTGTGCTATTTTATCTGATATCTCCTGCAGGGTAAACGGTTTATATACCTGCCTCACCGCATTTTCTGTATGAAGCTTATTGTTCCGCTGCAGATCTTTACATTTTTCTAAGATCTCTTTCAACAAATTTTCCTGCCCTGTCTCCTTCAGTAATGCAACCGCCGCTTTAAATGCAATAAAATCCCCCATTTTGCTCATATCTATGCCATAGCAGTCGGGATACCTTATCTGCGGTGCGGATGATACGATGATTATCTTTTTTGGCTTAAGCCGGTTAAGCATGCGAATGATGCTTTCTTTTAAAGTTGTACCTCGTACTATGCTGTCATCTATTACAACTAATGTGTCTTCATTTTTTCTAACGGTGCCGTAAGTGATGTCATAGACATGCTGCACCATTTCATTCCGGCTGCTGTCTTCAGTAATGAATGTACGGAGTTTCACATCTTTTATGGCAAGCTTTTCTATCCGCACTTTCCGGCTGATCATTTCCGAAAGCTTTTCCTCACTAAAATCTTTGCCCCAGCTTAGTATCCGCTCTTTTTTTATTTCATTCAGATAATGTTCAGCTCCTTTTATAAGGCCGTAGAAAGCTGTTTCAGCAGTATTTGGAATAAATGAGAATATAGTGTTCTTAAGGTCATAATCCACAGCTTCCAAAACAGTACTGCTTAGGTTGTAACCGAGGGCTATACGCTCACGGTAAATTTTCTCATCACTGCCGCGGCTGAAGTAGATCCGCTCAAAGCTGCAGGCTTTCCTTTCCTGCGCAGGTACGATCTGTTCTATCGTATAACTGCCGTCTGCATTGGCTATCAGCGCCGTACCGGGCATCAGCTCTTTTACTTCGTTTTCTTCCAGGTTAAAAGCTGTTCTTATTGCCGCACGCTCACTGGCAGCCACGATCACTTCATCGTTTATATAATAATAAGCAGGACGTATACCGTGTGCATCTCGTATTACAAAGCCATCACCGTTACCGGTTATGCCGGCAAAATGAAATCCGCCGTCAAACATGGGTACCGCCTTTTTCAGCATAGCTGTTATATTCGGATTACCCGGGTTCTGCTCATCAGCTTTTATCAGAAAATGGTACAACACTTCCATAAGCGCAGCCAGGTCGCTTTGCGATTGTATTTCGTCCGGCGCTATATTTATCAGGCTGAACAGTTCTTCAGTATTTACCAGGTTAAAATTCCCTGCAAGTGCAAGATTCCGGGAAGGAATGGTATTTTTTTTAATGAACGGATGACAGAATTGTACGTCATTTTTGCCCTGCGTACCATATCGAAGATGGCCCAGAAGCAATTCGCCTAAAACCGGTATATGTCCCTTCATAAGGCCCGGGTGGCTTTTAATATCGGGTTGGTATTTCTCTATCTCTTCAATATCCTTTCCGATCTGTGCGAAAAGATCCGCAATGGGTTGATTGGCACAACTCCTCAGGCGATACATGAAAGGATAGCCGGGTTCTGTATTCAACTTTACCGCGGCTATGCCTGCACCGTCCTGTCCCCTGTTATGCTGCTTCTCCATAAGGAGATACAATTTGTTGAGGCCGTATAAAACAGATTTATGCTGTTGCTGAAAGTAACTGAAAGGTTTACGAAGGCGGATGAAAGCCAGGCCGCATTCGTGTTTAATTGCATCGCTCATTAAAGAAAGCTGTTTACGCCCTGTAATGTGAGGTGCAAAATTAGCTGATTTAAAAACGGCAAACAAAAATCCCTCCGCAAGCGGAGGGATTTAACAGAGAAAAATGATCTTACAGTCCGCTGATGGAAAGTCCTATCTGGAAAGGTTTGATTTCCGGAGCTACGCCGTCTTTAAACACATTTGTAAGGCCGTATGACCCGAACAGTGAAAAAAGGCCGTAACCTGCTCTTGCAGTTACTGATATCCTTGTTGTATTAAAATAGGACTTGGAAGAAGCCTTAAAAGTAGCTTCGTTTATTTTGGTTCCGCCGGAAGTGCGCAATGATTTTCCTTTAGTATGGGCATTCAATAAAGTACCCACTTTTACCCCTATAGCCCCCTTTAGTGATTTATTAGGTGTCTCAGGGTGTGCGGTAAACCTTAGCTCTACAGGAATTTCCAGGAAAGCAGTAGCGAGTTTATATTTCTTGTAATTCAGGCCCGTATCTGTTCTTATAAAAGGAAGTTTTGGCTTATTGTCTGTGATTTTCACTTCCATTTTATCAAAATACATGGCTGCTGTTCCTACGCCTATACCAATTGCTGCACTCATTTTAGCATTGCCTTTAAAGGGCTTATTCAGCATTACATATACATTAGCACTGCGGTTAAATCCTTTAATGTAATTGTCCACACTGTCCGCGGTACCGTTCCAGAAATTGGCTGCAAGCTGTATCATAAAATGGTCGGCAGCCTTAGAAGGAAGCTTTATACTTTTTGCAGTTGATTGGGAAAAAGCGCTTGCAGAAATAAACAGCGCCAACAGAAATACGGGCAATTTTCTCATAATCAGTTCTTAGGCGGCAAAAGTAGGTGCAGCGGGGTTAAAGAAAGGTTAAAAACACTTGGGATTAATTTCGGTGGTAAAATTTGCAATTAAAATTGAAAAGTTAACGATGATATTATCATTATGATCCCAACCGGCATACGCCTCATTCACAGTTTTTCTTCTTACTTTTTTATAGTAAAATAAAATGTGCTTCCCTTGCCCTCTTCTGATTCTACCCAAATAGTACCTCCCAGATTTTCTATAATTTTTTTGCAAACCGCCAGCCCTATTCCCGTTCCTGAATATTGGTCCTTATTATGCAGCCGTTGGAATATTACGAATATTGTTTTAAAATATTCGGACTTTATACCTATCCCATTATCGTTTATTGCAAATTGCCATTCAGATTCAGATTCTTCTGCTGAAATATTTACTACCGGGGATGTGCCCTGTACATGATACTTAAGTGAGTTGTTTACCAGGTTTTGAAACACCTGCCGCAACGGAGTTTTATAACTTACCACTGAAGGCAGGTTTTCAAAATTGACAATTGCTCGTGATTCTTTAATTTGCTTTTGGCTTAATACCAGCACTTCCTTAAGTAATTCGTTGACGTTTATGACTTCTTTGGAATCTTCCGTTTTTCCTATCCTGGAAAATTCCAGCAGATCCAATATTATCTGCCGCATTCTTTTAGCGCCGTCCGATGCAAAGCTGATATATTGCCGGCCTTTGTTATCTAATTTATCACTGTACCTCTTTTCTATGAGTCCTAAAAACGCATTTACCATACGTAAGGGCTCCTGCAGATCATGTGATGCTACATACGCAAACTCTTCAAGCTCCTTATTGGAAATGGCCAGATCGGCGGCCTGCTTTTTTAAACTTTTATTTAATTCAGCTAATTGTTTTTCTGCAGTTTTTCTTTCAGTAATATCTTTAAAAAAAACGGATAAACCCGTTAATGACGGGTAGACGCTTATTTCAAACCATTTTTCCAATATCCCATGGTAATCTTCAAACTTTAATACCTGATTGGTTTTTAAAGCTTCAAGATATTTTTGATAGGAAAGTGTTTCAGCGCTCTTAGGATATATTGCGCTTAATTTTTTATTAATAATTGATTCTTTAGTGATCCCCAGGAGGTTTTCTGCTTCGTTATTCCAATATGTTACAGTCCCTTCTTTATCAATAGCAAAAAAACCGTCGCCAATACTTTCAAGGATGCGGTTTTTTTCTTCTGAAGCTTTTAAGATTGCTATTTCAGCCTTTTTCCGTTCTGTAATATCCTGAAAGCTGCCGTACAGTCTTACACACTTGCCGTCTGAGAATTCTGCCTCACCTATATCACGCACCCATAACTTATGTCCCTTTGCAGTTATAATTTGCAATTCAAGATCCCATGGAGTTCCGTCTTTTATTGCATTATTAACGGCCATGGAAATAGCTGTTCTGCTTGCACCCGATTTATAAAATGAAATTCCTTTCTGAAGATCGGGAGTAAGATCATCCCCGACTTCGTATATTTCTCTGGTGATAGGTGACCAATAATGTATTTCATTCGCTATATTATATTCCCAGCTTCCCACACGTGCAAGCCTGTTTGATTTATCTAAAAGATTTTCTAATTTTTTTTGCTCTGTTATATCTGATGAAATACCGATGATACCGGATAAGTTATTTTGCTCATCATGAATCGGCGAATTGGTAATAAGTGCAGGAAACATAGTCCCGTCTTTTTTCCGCACCTTAAATTCGCCAGACCAGGTCGCTCCTTTTCTCAATTCTTCCCTAATTTCTGCCCCCTGTCCGGCAGTCGCCTGAGAAACGGTCAGATCCATTATATCTTTTCCTAAAGCTTCATCTTTAGTCCAGCCATATATGTTTTCTGCTGCGCGGTTCCAGTAATTTACAATGCCATTCATATCTGTGGCTACAGCGGCCTGCCCTATGGTGCTTAACAGATTGGCCTTAAACCGGTTTTCCTCCTCTGCCTTTTTTCGCCCGGTTATATCCCGTATAAAAGCACAGAAAAACAGTTCAACTCCCTGTTTTATCGGTAATACAGTTAATTCAATCGGAAATTCATCCCCGCCTCTTTTAAGGGCACTTAATTCCAACAAAGCATTAAGGGCTTTCCCTTCCCCCGTCTTAAGATAATGTTTTATTCCCCTGTAATGATGTATACGATACGCTTCAGGGATAATCAGTTCTCCTAAGTCCCTACCCATTACTTCGGTTTCACTCCAGCCGAAAATAGATTCAGCCTTAGGATTCCAGAAGGTAACATTACCCGCTGTGTCTATGCAGATGATCGCATCCAGCGCACCGCTCATGATCAGCTTACTTTTTTCTTCACTGTTTCTGATCGTTTCCTCCGCTTCTTTTCGCTCCGTAACGTCCCTGGAGTTTGAAATCAATGCATTTATTCCGTCTGTTTTAAGTGCATTGGTCAGCGTACCTTCTACCCACATATAACTTCCGTCCTTTTTTCTGTTCCTGATCACCGGGCATTGAATAGTTCTTCCGGGGTGGTTCATTAATTTTGCAACTATATCCCGGATCACAGCTGCATCATCGGGGTGAAGAAAGTGAAACATATTCAGTCCTATAAATTCTTCAGCAGTATTATATCCCAATTTTTTTCCTACTGCAGGGCTTGCATAAACATTTTTACCTGACTCATCTATCAGCGTGATCATATCCGCACTGTTTTCTATTAATCCTTTGTAAAATCTTTCGCTTTTCTCAATTTTTTTTCGGAACAATATCTTTTCAGTGATGTTATTAATAAAAAAGAAAACGCCTTCTGTTTCTCCTTTCTCATTTTTATATGCCTGGTAAATAAAGTCCATGTAGTAATCTGTCAATTCCCCTGTTCCTTCAATATCTACCTGTACCAACGTGTCTGTACCGATAAAGGGTATACCGGTACGGTAAACATTATCCAGGATTTCCACAAATCCCTGTTCAATAACTTCAGGCAGTACTTCTGCCACTGTTTTGCCTACAATATCTTTTTTACCGGTTAATTGCAGATAAAGCGGGTTTGCCATTTCAAAGACATGCTCAGGCCCTTTAAGCATTCCTATTGCAGAAGGCGCTTTTAAAAACATTTCAAAGATCCTGTTCCTTTCAGCCTGTACTGCCAGCTCCAGATGTTTCTTTTCAGTTATGTCTTTTGCATTACAAAAAAACAACTGCAAGTTTTTATCCCATTTTGAAGACCATAAAAGGTGTACGACCTTACCGTTTTTATGCACATACCTATTTTCAAATCCGGGAATCAGGATGCCCCCGGTAAGGTTTTTTTCTTCGTCGGCAGTTAATGCAGTGTCTTCATGGTACACAAAATCAGTATATTTACGGCCGATTAGCTCTTCAGGTTTATAGCCTAAAACCTGCTCTGCCGCAGCATTTACATTAACAAACTCACCGGTTACGTTAATTGTGCAAATAAGGTCTAATGAAGAGTCAAGTATTTTATTGAGGCCGGTGACAGCGGTTAATAATTCCTGTGATGTAAGAGTAAGTTCCTTCTCTGTTCTTTTTAATTCTGTTATATCCATCATACTGCCAATCATCCTGATCGGCTTTCCATCTTCATTCCGTATGATATAACAACGGTCATAGATGTTTCTGTATTCATTATTAGCATCCCTGAAGCGATATTCTGAAATGAAAATGTTTTTATCAGATGCAAGGTTTGCGGCTTGCAGCGCAATCAGGGAATCCCTGTCTTCGGGATGAAGATGTTCTTTCCATACTTTTTCAGAAGGCACATCATCAGTATCCGATAATCCGTAAAGAATCTGGTGTGTTTTGTTAGCCCAAAGTTTGCCGTTTTCAAGATCCCAATCCCATAAGGCATCGTTTGCGGCCCTGCTGATCATGTCAAACCGGAAATTTGCCTGCTGCAGGTTCTGTACTGCTTTTACGCTTTCTGTCACATCCCGCAGCAGAGTGAGTATGCATTCTTCATTGTTTCGGGTTATTACTTCAACTGTAGCGGAGCAGACAATTTCATTTCCATCTTTGTCCGTCAGGAGGACTTCCTTATTTTTTAAAAGCCGATACTTTTGCAGCCGGGAAAGATTTTCAGTTCTCTGTTGTGCATCACTGATTATCCCGAGTTCCTGCGCGGTTTTACCCAATGCTTCCTCCATTGTAAATCCGAACATGTTAGTAAAGCCCGCATTTACCTCAAGGATTTTTCCTGAAAGAACAGATGATACCGTAATAGAATCAGGAATTGCCTCAAAAACCCCGGCATAAATATCATCACTTTCCCGGGCTTTCTCTTTCGAAATTGTTGTTTCTGACAGGTCCCGGATAATGATAATTGTATTCTCCTTTCCGGCTGCATCAATGAAAGAGTTGCATGTTATTTCTCCCGGAAAATGATTGCCGGCTTTTTGTTTAAGGCTGAGTTGCCCGGTGGCTGTGCCGGTTTTGTCAAGTGTCTCAAGTAATAAAGTGAGCCCGGTGTCATTAATATCAAACATACCTTTCCTGCCCGCATTAATAATCTCCGTTTCGGTCATCCCAAACATTTCACACGCTGCATTATTTGCCTCCGATATTTTGCCGCTTTTTTCGGTAACCAAAATGCCATCACGGCTGGTTTTAAATAATGTTTGGAATTTTGCCTCTTCACTTTTACAGGATGTTGTATCTTTTTGTTGCATATTATGCCTTAGTATGTAAATATCCGGTCGTTAGGTAATCCGGTTTTCCCTTTTGAGTAATGTTGAGCTATGTCTGCAGAAATAACCAACATTACTCTCTGCATAAGACCAACTAAGTGATGCTATTCGTGCTTATACCGATTCTTGCTTTAAGGGAATGTGAACATGAATGGTACAACCTTTACCCGGGGCGGAAATAAAATCTGCTTTTCCCCCGAACAATTCCGCTCTTTTTTCAATATTATTTAACCCTATGCCGTTTCTTTTTTTTGCAGGGTCACAACCAATGCCATTGTCAATTATTTTCATTTCTAAAGATGAATCAATAACTGAAATATCTATTTTTACAGCTGTGGCATTTGCATGTTTTATTATATTGCTTAACTGTTCCTGCAGTATCCTGTACATATTAAGCTGAAGAACCCGGGGGATGCGATTATTGATACTTTTTTCATCAATTTTAATCGAACACTTCAACTTACCGGGGGGATCATATGATTTCACCAGCTTATAAAATGCATCCTGCATATCACTGATATCATAGAAGGCCGGGGCGAGGCGATGAGATAAATTTCTGATCTCATCCGCAGCAAGTTTTATATTGGACATACTCTCTTCAAACACCGCAATTTTATCCGGGGATACTGACGGCAACAGCATATCCAGATTCATTCTGCCGGCGGCAAGTATCTGGCATATATTATCGTGCAACTCCCGCCCCATTTCAGTACGTTCATTTTCCTGCGTGTGTATTATAGCACGGGTTATTCTATTTTCCTCCTGCCGCTTATCTGTAACATTCAATGCTACAACGAAACATGCATTTTTTTCTTTAAAAGTGATTAATTTAACAGACAGATCCAGCGTTACGGGTTTGCCGGATTTATTAAAAAAAATCCGGTCTTTTTTATCAAAAGAGGAGATTATTTTTAAATTATGCGCTGATTCTCCTTTTTTCATTGTTCCCTCTCCTTTCCTTATATCCAATATGGTCATCCTGAGAAGTTCCTCTTCTGAAAATTCAAGAAGATCCGTAGTTGCTTTATTCGCCGTAAGGATGCATAAACTGTTTATATCAAATACCCACATGGCCACAGGGCTCAGGCTAAACAGTGCGCTGAAACGTTTTTCAGATTCCGCAATTTCAGAGATCATTTTTTTCCGCTCAATTGCATAAATTATACTCTTATAAAGACCGGCCGCAGTCAGGTTGTCCTTGCTGAGGTAATCTGATATGCCCTGGCCTATTGTATTCACACTGAAATTAAAATCTGAATACGCCGTAAGGATCACAATAGGGGTTCCGCCTGCTGCACGTAACATTTGTGTCACGAGGTTTTGCCCGCTCTTATCCGGTAAACGCTGGTCAAGCAGTATTACATCGAAAGGAACAACAGCGCTTTTTAGTTTGGCTTCAGCTTCCGCCGCATGTTTTGCACGGGTTATTGACGGCGCCGGAATCTTTTCATTTAAATGTTCCTCTACAATAATATAGTCTCCCTCATTATCTTCAACAATTAAAATGGTGTAATTGTTATTATGCTTCATCATGAGACTTTTTTTACTTTTGGCAGTTCTGCAGCATATAACCAAAAATCAGTAAGCGCTTTTATTCTTATGAGAAAATCCTCAGCGTCTATTGGTTTTACAAGGTATGCATTGGCATGATTACTTATGGCAAGGTTCACATCCTGTTCATTGCCTGATGATGTTAAGATTATAACAGGAATATGTTTCAGTTCATCATTACCTTTTATATATTTAAGCATTTCAAACCCTGTAATTTTCGGAAGGTTTATATCAAGTAAAATAATGTCAGGCTGAAGAGCAGCGGTATAAGCGCCCTGTTTGCCTATAAAATCCTTTACCGCTTTTCCATCCTTTACAATGCTTAAATCTATATCGGCGCCTGCTTCTGCAAGGCATTCCTTTATGAGCAGAATATCTCCGTCATTATCCTCTGCAAGTAAAATATGTTTTTTCTTCATCTGCCTGCTTCTAAATGAACATTTGATAAATCAGCCGAAAAAGCGTTCAAATTTTCATGTGCCATAGTGAAATAAAAAACTGTTCCTTTTCCAATATCTGATTCACACCATATTCGACCGTCGTATTGAGCTGTGATTTTCTTACAAATAGCCAAGCCAATCCCCGTACCTTCAAATTCATCTTTAGAATTTAAACGGGTGAAAACTTCAAATATGTTTTGTATGTTTTCATCAGCGAAACCCATACCGTTATCCCTGATGCTGAACAGCCATTCTTTTTCCCTTTCCTCTGCACCAATATAAATCATTGGTTCTCTTTCTTTATCTCTGAACTTTATGGCATTGCTTACCAGATTTTGAAAGATCCGGAGCATGTCAGACCGATACGCAAATACAACGGGCAATTTATTACTCAGTATAATTGTCGCACCCTTTTCTTTAATGGAGCTGAATAAATTTGCTTTCACTTCCTGTACTGCATCATTCAAATCAACATGCACCTTCACATCCCTGTGAATTCCTGTACGTGCCAATTCCAGAAGGTCTTCTATCATTGCCACCATTCTTGTACCGCCGTCCACAGCAAAATCCATATAAAGGTTGGCCTTTTCATCCAGCTGATCTCCGTACTTCTTTTTAAGCAGGCCTGTAAAACCTGTGATCATTCGTAACGGTTCCCTGAGGTCATGTGAGGCTACATAAGTGAATTCCTCCAGCGCGGTATTCATAATTTGCAGCCGTTCATTAAGGTTTATAATTTCAGCATTCTGCTTCATAAGTACCCTCTGTGTATTTGCAAGGTCATTATTCAAACGGGCCATTTCATCCAAACTATGCTGCTTCATCGCGTACCTTTTTAGATTTGATCAGGTTATTCGCAAGTTCCACTGCAATCATACCGTTTTCAGCAAAGCCATCTGCACCTACTCTTTTCCACATTCCCTCAAGCAGCCTGAAAGGCTCACCCCCTACCAGCACCGGCAGTTCCGAAAGCGCAGGATCCTTTCTCATAGATGCGATAAGTTTTTGCACTTTACTCAAATGGTAGGGCATGGTTACAGAGACCGCAAAAAGATCAGGATTGTTAATTTTAAGGTGTTTTATGATCTCATAATCCGGCAAATTACCCCCGAGGTAATGTGTATCCCAACCGTCCATTTCAAAAACATCCGCAATCATGCGGATACCCATTTCATGAATATCCCCTCCTGCAGCACAGGCTACCATTTTAAATGTTTTTTTGCCTGAGGTGAAAATATCGGGATAAAAAGATGACATAATAACCTGCGTTGCCGCCGTACAGTAATGCTCCTGCCCTACTTCTATTTGATTGGTCTGCCACAGATATCCTACCTGCCGCTGCGTAGCTTTAAATATGTACTCGTAAATATCTTCAATGGTTATCCCTTTTTGCCTCAGACCCGTTATAAGGTCAAATGCTTCTGCCTTTTTGTGGTCTAATAACAGGGACAAATAGTCTTTAGCAAAAGATAACAAAGGATTTTCCGCAGTCAAAAAATCAGTAACATGCGTTTGTTTTACGGATGCATACTCAATACCTGATGCGATCATTTTATTTACCTCCGCATGCTTGTCAGCAGGTAAATGTTTCCTGCAGGCATCATCCAGGAATTGAAGTTTCTTTACCATTCCCACAGTATCGGATTTCTCACCTGCTGTCCATGCCTGATCCCATAAGAGATATAAATGAAAAATTTCCGGGGATTTCATGTGCAATGCCTCTGCGAGGTACAACAATTTATATGTCCATGATTCCTGTGATCTGCTTTTTTGTACCTTATTTAAATCTGTACCGGTATGTTCAGATTCACATTTCTCTGAAACATAAGCAAGCAACTCATCCTGATAATGCAGTAGTAATTCATCAGCAGCGGAAGAAAACATAATAAATTTTTTTAAAGATCGAAGGTCACAATTCGGCAAAATATCAGCCTGCCACTGCAAATGCCTCCCTGTAAGGCACAGTAAAATAAAAACGGGATCCCTCACCCTCCTTTGACTCTACCCATATCTTCCCGCCAAGCTTTTCTACTATTTTTTTTGTTATCGATAAACCCATGCCGCTGCCGGATATTGCCTTCTTAGCCTGCAGGGTTTGAAAAACAACAAAGATCTTATTGAAGTCTTCTTGCGCAATACCCACGCCGTTATCAGATACTTCAAATTGCCAAAATCCGGGAATTGAAGTAACTGTAATTTTAACTTCCACCGGCACACCCGGCTTACTGAATTTGAGTGCATTACCGATCAGGTTTTCAAAAATTCGACGTATTATACTTTCCCGGGTGATGATGACAGGTAAACTATCATAAACTATTTTAGCGCCTGTGCGCCCGATCTCTTTACTGTACAAAGCTTCAATACCTGCCATGGTAACGGATAAATCAACCGCTTCTTCCCCATATTCCATCCTGCTGAGGAAAGATAGTTCCTGCAGGTCCAGAATAATTTGGCGCATTTTTTTTGCCCCCGTTACTGCCCGGTTTATATATTCTTTGCCGGTGTCATCTATATTGTCGTAATATTTTTTTTTCAATTGGGTAAGAAAACAGGTAACCATTCTCAGCGGCTCCTGCAGATCATGGGAGGCGGCAAAAACAAACTCTTCCAATTCAGTCTTTGCCTGAACAAATTGTTCTTTCTGTGCTTCCAGGTCTTTATACAAATGCTGCAGTTGCATTTCTATAGCCTCGGGAACATGGATATTTTCTTGGCGAACCGTATGCCGCATAGAATGCACTGATGATGAAGCCGGAAGTTTGCCTGATGCAATAATAGCGTGGGCAGATTGAATTTTCCTTTTGTTATCTGCCATTATTTCCGTCATGGACCTTACAAGTTCCCCGGCCTTTTTTTTCCGTGCTGTTGCGAGCAGAAGCAAATTGGCCTGCTGATCTTTCAATGTTTTTGTTTTCTTATTCTGCATATGATCATAAATTATTCTTCAACCTACTGATTGTTAAGGCGCCCCCTGTCACCCCCGGCCCGAGCGTAAAATGCATGACAGGGTAAATGACGAAGTATTATGCCTCAATAAAAAATACTACAGAAGCAGGAACGGAAAGAATTAAAAGAAGTGGAATTTTTCCTAATACGAAAGTACTGATTCCGCGGTGAATTTTCTTAAGTAATACCTTAAGTTTTTTGTAAATTTCCCACTTTTAATAAATGTCTAAGAAATAATACAGTATTGACTTTAAGCGCTTAGAAGTCAGTCTGATTTAAGTACTAGAATCTACCCCTATCAGGTATGTGTTTATACTTAAAAATTAGAAATATACCACATATAAACCCTACCCTGTCTTATACTCTCCTATATTCGATGGAATACCTTCTTCTTTTCCATTACACCCTTCAATCCCGATAAAATGAAAAAATTATTTACAATAATATTATGCAGTATTTTCTTTAGCGTAAACGCACAGGTAGGAATAGGAACGACCAACCCGCAGGCCATGTTAGACATAACATCCACTACAGGTGGGATACTGATTCCAAGGCTTACTACTGTTCAAAGGAATGCAATTCCCACACCGCCCGGAGGTTTGCAGGTCTTTAATACAACTGACAGTGTTCTCCAGATCTATATTAACAGCCAATGGCAAACTGTGGGTACCATCAAAGCCACTTCTAACTTGGTGTATGTAAGCTCATTAAATGATCTGCCCGCTCCGTCGGGGACTGCAATTACATTAAATGCAAATAAGATGTACGTGTTTTCAGGGTTTGTGAACATTTCACCCAACTATCTTGAGTTGAACGGGGCGGGATTACGCGGAACAGATCCGGGGAAAGACGGTGTAATGTCTAACGTAGCCGGCGGCATATTGAGGAGTACGGGTGTAAGTGTTTTTATTGAAAACCTTGCAGTATTACCTGCAAGCGCTTCTACTAAGGGGTATGATTTTGCAGATGCTACAGGTACAAAATTCTGTAACCTTTTCTCAGGCTCTTCTGTTACCGAAATAGGTATTCCAAGCCTTGGTGTAGGTCAGATCAGCGGGTTTAAAGCTATCACCATCATGAAGAATTATTGGAATTGCAAAGACGGCATAAAGATCACGGGCGCCGTGGGCAAATTTGCTTCTGCCTATAATTTCATTACAGGGATTACTGAAGGAAGCGGCATAGAATTTTTATCAGGACTGACGATTGATGATATAGATCTTTCTAACAATTACTTTGTTTATACCGGCCAAACAGGTGTAAAAGTCAATTCCGGTTCTGCAATCAACCGCGGCCGAATGACATCTAACATGTATAGGGGGGTAACTACCTACATTGATGGTTTTGATTCTTACACCCCTTCCTGGGAAATGAGACAGAACACATACATCCCCAATTCAAGGGCATTCTCTTCGTTATATATGAATAACAATACAACTTCTACATCCTTACCGGGTCTGAGTACTTACTATAAAATATCAGGCAGCAGTGTGGTCACCAAGGAACAACGCTTTACAGGTTCAGATAATAAGCTTACTTATACGGGCAAAGAAGCTATCACCTCTAAAATACTCATAACGATCGGAGCAAAAGCTCCCGCTGCCAATGTAGATTTTTCTATCGCAGTTGCTAAGAACGGAGTTATTATACCTACTCCGAACGGCTCATTGGCAGCTTCTGCAAATAATCAGAGTTTTCAACTTACCCTTGCTACTGAAGTTGATCTTGTACAGAATGACTACCTGGAAGTTTTTATCAGGAAAAATAATACAAACACTACCGGCCTCATAGTAGAAGAACTGCAATTTAGGGTAACAGACTAAGGTTAATGATTACTCTACTGCGGACTTTAAAATTAAACTACAATGATTAAGCTATTTAAAATAATTCTCCTTTTGCTCAGCAGTTTTACGTGCCATGCACAAACGCTGATGGATAATCGGGAAATAATATTTCTGAAATCGGCTGCTGATACATTATTCGTCTCCGGAAATTTCACTAACAATTCATCGGGAACAGTTAATGTAAAAGGATTACTCCGTGTAAAAGGAAACACAACTTTATTATCAGGCTCAGAGGTGATCATAGACACGACCGGCATTGTACAAATGGGCGGGGCATTGTCCAATAACGGTATATTCAATGCATCTGCAGGTACAGTAGAGATGATCGGAAACGCTTCACAGATTTTGCCGGTTGGCAGCTTTACAAATAATGCCGTGAGTAACCTTATCATCAGCAATACACATGCAAGCGGTGTAGTAATGACCGGCGCTGTAGATATATACCGCTCATTAACTTATTCCGCCGGGGGCACATCATTAACTACGGGTGATTCCCTCACGTTTAAATCTTCTGCTGCACAAACTGCATGGCTCGGTAATATGACCGGCCATATCATAACCGGTAAGGCTATCGTAGAAAGATTTATTTCTGCAAGGAGGGCATGGCGTCTTTTATCTGTCCCCACAGGGATGCTGCAAACAGTTAAACATGCATGGCAGGAAAATGCATCAGTTTCAGCAGAGAATCCAAAGCCCGGTTACGGCACGCAGATCTCAGATAATACTTCTTCGTGGGCAGCAAATGGCTTTGATTTTCTGTCCCCGGGCGGGCCCTCACTTAAGAAATATATCAGTGCAACAAATTCTTTTACAGGTATTGTTTCTACCAATGATGCTTTGTCCAATTCACAAGCGTATTTTGCATTTATCCGCGGTGATCGCACGGTTACAGGTGTAGGCGCCCCTACGAGAACGGTATTGCGTACATACGGAACGCTTTACACGGGTGACAGGCCCGCAATCAGCGTAGCAGCAGATAAATTTGAAACTATCGGCAATCCTTATGCATCCCGGGTAGATGTGAGAAATATTACGAAAACCGGGCTCCGCGATTTTTTCTATGTATGGGACCCTGTGCTCGGCGGGGGCTCCGGCTTGGGTGCCTACCAGCTCTTATCAAATGACGAGGCAGGAAATTATGTTATTACCCCCGGTAGCGGCAGTTACGGCAATGCGGGAAGTATATGCAATGATATAGAAAGCGGACACGCTTTCCTGGTACAGGCAGGTGCCACGGGCGGCAGCCTCACTTTTAAGGAAGAGGCAAAAAATACAGGAAGCATCCTTACCTCTGTTGCCGCAACAGGCCCGCAGGCAAGTTTACGCTTAAACTTACTGGGGGTGAACGGAGACGGGAGTTCTTATACAAATGACGGCATATTGGTAAACTTTGATGAAACCAATGCTTCAGCTGTAAATGAATTTGATGCGGTAAAAATGATCAATACAAAAGAGAATTTAGCGATCAAAAGAAGCGGAAATTTATTAAGCCTGGAAAGAAGAGGAACGCTTACAGCAAATGATACAGTATTCCTGAGCAGTACAAATCTTAAAACACAGAACTACCGTTTCAATTTTGATGCACAGTATTTCGGAGGGGTCGCACTTCTTGGTTATTTGGATGATGCTTATCTTAACACTTCCTCACCTGTGAACTTAAGCGGGCAAACAGCGGTTAATTTCTCCGTGTCGTCAAACCCTGCTTCTTACGCTTCGGATCGCTTTCGACTGGTGTTTAAACTGGCAGGAGTTCTTCCGTTCAGATTTACTGATTTATCAGCCAATCGTGCCGGAGAGGATGTTGTAATAAACTGGAAAACATCAGATGAGGAGACAATAGTTTCATATACCCCGGAAAGCTCTGCTGACGGCTTTGTGTTCGTGCCGATGAATCCTGTTCAGGCTAACCATACAACAGGTACCTATTCACAAAAACATTTGAATCCTTCTTCCGCTCCGGTCATTTATCGTATCAGGAGTAAAGATCTCACCGGCAGGGTTGCTTACAGCAAAATAGTAATAGTAGCCGGTAAAAAAGGATCCGAAAATATTTCTGTATTTCCGAATCCTGTAAGTGATGGTGTTCTGCATATTATCATGAAAGACCTGCAATACGGAAGTTTTGAATTAACCCTCGTTAATGTAAAAGGGCAAACTGTTTACACTTCAATTATTGATCTTGCCGGCCAAACGGCAAATTATTCCCTTAAGCTAAACGGATCTGTTACTCGCGGTAACTATATCATTACCTTCACTCACAAAGGTGAATTCATCAGATCACAACGAATTACAGTTTTATAATAAGTCTACTTGATGAATAATCTTTAGGGCATAACAGCTTTAACGAATGCCGGCTGCCTTATTGATACAAATACCTGTAACCCTAAATTTCAAGCTTATGATAACTCCTCAACTTTCCGGAAACGAACAATTTTTACACTCGAACGAGAGAAAAAAAATATCGGTGATCATAGTTGATGATCATCAGATGATCAGGCAGATGTGGGCTAAAATGTTTGAGAGTAATCCTAAAGTAGATGTAATAGGGCAAGCGGGTGAATTCAATGAAGCAATAGAATTAATTAAAGCAAAGCGGCCCAATATCGTTTTACTCGATATCAATCTTGCCAAAGACTCGGGTTTTGATGCAGTACCCATCATAAGAAAATTCTCCCCGGGCACCAAGATAATTGCCGTGACAATGCATGCCCAGCCATCATTCGCTAAGAAAATGCTGCAACTCGGTGCTAAAGGGTACATCACCAAAAATTCTTCGCACCTGGAAATGATAAAGGCAATAGATGATGTAATGATGGATAAGGTTTATATATGTGCAGAAATTAAAAATATTCTTGCTGAAAGATTGATAGTGGATCAGGAACCTCAACCTGATGTGAATTCACTTTCTGTTCGTGAGATGGAAATAGTGAAGCTGATGAAAGATGGCTTGTCGTCAAAAGAAATTTCCGCACAGTTAAATATCAGTGCCCGCACCGTAGAAGTTCATCGTCATAATGTGCTTAAAAAATTAAACTTTAAAAATACAGCCGCCCTCGTAAATTTTATTAATAATTCTGATCTTAATTTCAATTGATCATTTTACCTGTGCGCAAAACAAAAATGGCCCCGTGAAGGGGTTTTTTTAGTTTGATGATCTCCGGGATTTGATTTTTACTTAATTTTGCAGTCCTCCGTAAAAAGAGCGGGCCTATAGCTCAGTTGGTTAGAGCACCTGACTCATAATCAGGTGGTCCTAGGTTCAAATCCTAGTGGGCCCACAGTGGTTACCAAAGGCTTCTGTTGAAAAAGCAGGAGTCTTTTTTTATGTTGGTGCATCAAATAGTGCATCAGAAGTGCAATCCTTATATCTTTTGCCGTTGATTGATGATAGAAGTTATAATTTTTTGATTAATTCAATACAAACTCTTCCTTAGATGGTTTGACTTTGAATCTGAAGCTAAAAAGCTTATTTAAAGACTTTTCAAATTCCTTAATGCTTGATGTTTTACAAATGTAATAGTCAGCCCCTGCCTGATAAGTGGAATCTATATCGCTTTGGTTTCTACTTGTGGTAAGAATTATAACTTGCAGGTCTTTATAAAATGGATTATTTCTTATTTCTTTTAAACAATCATGACCTGTCTTAACAGGCATATTTAAATCTAAAAATATATAATCAGGAGGCGGTGGAATTTTGACTGTAAGCAGTTGTAAGAGTTTGGCACCGTTTCTTACACCATGAATTTCTGCTTCGCCTACAACATTACTAAGGGCTGCTTTAAATATTTCAGAATCATCTTCATCATCATCTGCAAAGAAAATTCGCTTCATGCAAACCAGTTTTGGAATGTGAATATAGAACTTTATTTTAAAGATAGATTAGAATAGGTAACATTCTACCGAGTGGAAGTATACCTTTTGAAAGAGTTAGTTTATTACAAACTGTTCCTTTAAAGTCTTAATATCGGGATTGAATTCAAACAACTTTTTTAATACCGCTTCATATCCTTTTAGGGAAGATGGCTTACTGATAAAGTAATCTGCACCCGCGTCATAAGTACGTTTTATATCAAACAGGTCCTTGCTTGTAGTAAATATAACAACTTGAATATTTTTATACTTTGGATTTGCCTTGATAATTTTCAGGCAGTCGTAGCCTGTTTTCATAGGCATATTCAGGTCCAAAAACAAAATATCAGGGATTGGGGGAGTTTCATCTTTTAGTTTTTCCAGCAGTTCATAACCATTAATGGAACAAACAAAATCGGCAGGTATTAGGTTCAATATTGCTTCCATCAATAATTCTGTATCATCTTCATCGTCTTCAGCAAGGAAAATACGTTTCATCTTGGTAGTGTTGGTGCGTGAAATGTAAAATTAATAA
>JBGTJG010000405.1:0-6185 GCA_041745235.1 Ferruginibacter sp.
ACATGATCTACATTAATGAGTGCTCTTGCGTGTCCCCTTGTAATAGTGCCACTGCGTACCGCGACCTGGATATCCGGCGGTAATTTCAACAGACGAATATAATTCGTAACGGTACTGCGTTCTTTGCCCATGCGCTCTGCAACCTTTTCCTGAGTATAATTAAGATCATCCATCAGCCTCTTGTAGGATAAGCCGATCTCTATCGCATTAAGGTTTTCCCTTTGCAGGTTTTCCAGCAGGGAGAGTTCAAGAATTTTATCAGAATCTGCTTCCCTCACATAAACCGGAACATCTTTTAAACCCGCTATTTTAGATGCCCTGTAGCGGCGCTCACCGGCAATAAGCCTGTATTTACCCCCGGGCATAACGGAAACCGTAAGCGGTTGAATAATGTTGTGCATTTTAATGGAAGCTGCCAGTTCACTTAATGCTGTTTCATCAAAATCTTTTCTTGGCTGATCAGGATTTACTTCAATATTGCTGAGCAGGACCCTGTGAGATGCTACCGACCGTTCAGCCACATCTGTTTTCAATGATCCCGCAGTGTTCTTCAGATCTGTATCTATATTTTGCAACAGGCTCCGAATTCCTTTGCCCAAAGCATCATTTTTCTTTGATAAACTCATTTTCTTTATTTGAATATTCGGAGAAAAGCAAAAAAATTCTCCCTGATCTTTCCTATGTGAAATAACGAGAAAGGGAACGATTATTTCAACTCCCTTTCTTCCTGCTTTATTTTTGTAAGATTGTTTTTCTGCAATATTTCCTTTGCAAGGTTGAGATAATTTACCGCGCCTTTACTGTCTGAATCATACAGGATTACAGGTTTCCCAAAACTGGGCGCTTCTGCAAGTTTTGTGTTGCGGTGTATAATGTTGTCAAAAACCATATCCTCAAAATGTCGCCTTACTTCACTCACTACCTGGTTGCAAAGCCTGAGGCGTCCGTCATACATCGTCATTAATATACCTTCTATCTGCAGGTCTGTGTTAAGCCGGTTCTGAACGATCTTTACCGTATTAAGTAATTTGCCTAATCCTTCTAATGCAAAAAATTCTGTTTGTACCGGCACCACTACACTGTCCGCAGCTACCAGGGCATTTACGGTTATCAGACCAAGTGAGGGAGAACAATCAATTACTATAAAATCATAATCATCTTTTACCGCATCCAGTATATTCTGAAGGACACTCTCGCGATTGGGATAATTGATCATCTCTATTTCCGCTCCTACAAGGTCAATGTGAGAAGGGATAAGATCCAGATGAGAAATGTCGGTTTTTAAGATCACATCACTTGCCGTAGCTTCATTTACCATGCAGTCGTAAAGGCTCTTGGTAATATTCTGCAGATCGAAACCAACCCCGGTCGTGCTGTTTGCCTGCGGATCAGCATCTACAAGCAGCGTTTTGTATTCCAGAATTGCAAAGCTGGCCGCAAGGTTTATAGCGGTTGTCGTTTTGCCTACACCGCCTTTCTGATTAGCTATGCCGATGATTCTTACCATTATTTTCGTTCGTTTCGGAAAATTTCCGTCAAATGTAAACTTATGAGGATAATTTTCGCAAACTTCGGTCTTTTTAAGGAAAGGCTGCGATTTATTGCCACACAGGCAACACCTTCCTTTTCCGAAACGGCGCTGAATGATTAACTGAAAGGAGACAAATGATTACAATTATAGCAGGTACAAACAGGAAGGAAAGTTTTACCAAACGGGTTGCACAAGAGTATAAAAAATTTCTCAGTGAGCAAAATGCAGAAAGCAGTATACTTTCTTTGGATGAACATGATACACATATACGAAATGCTGATTTCGTCCTGATGGAAGAGACCTTTCTGAAGAAAGCCACACGTTTTATTATTATTTTGCCGGAATACAACGGTTCATACCCGGGTGTTCTCAAGATGATGATAGATAATACTGATGTAGCCGGTACATGGTGGCATAAAAAAGTATTGCTTACCGGTGTCAGCAGTGGCAGAGCAGGTAACCTGCGAGGTATGGAGCATATAACCGGATCGCTGTTGCATATGAAAATGCTTGTGCACCCCAACAGGTTGCCGATAAGTGTGGTAGATTCATTAATGAATGATGCCGGTGCTTTTATAAATGAACCTGCTATCCGATCAGTTAAAAATCAAATAAAAGAATTTCTGCTTTTCTGATCAAAAATGATTTCGAAAATGCCTATGGATGATTTATTCGTAAATCAGCTTTATTGCATTTTATGCTCATGAATGCAGTGACAATATAAATCTTTCTTTATGCGCTCACCTACAGGTGTTATCATCTTTCTCTTTACATTTCTGATTTTGGATTTCTACTTTTTTCAGGCAGTAAAGACCGTTTCCCACAATCTGTTACCTAAAACACGAACTGTTATTTACAGTATTTATTGGGCACTTACATTTCTTGCAGTTTCCGGATTTCTGTTGTTTGTGTTCACCGAACAGAATTTTTTAGGAAAAACTTTCAGGACATATCTTTTTGCCACTATCATCGGTTTATTTCTGGCTAAGCTTGTAGCACTGATATTTTTTCTTACCGATGATCTGAGAAGAGGCATACAATGGCTTTCGGGAAAATTGTTTTTTAATAATACTGATGTGGATGATATGAGCGGAGAGGGAATCAGCCGCTCCGTTTTTCTCAGCTGGCTCGGTATAGCAGCCGGAACTACACTATTCGGAAGTTTGCTATACGGATATTCAAACAAATATAATTATCAGCTGAAAAAAGTAAAGCTTGCATTTGATAATCTTCCTGCATCATTCAGAGGGCTTCGTCTTATTCATATCAGTGATATACACAGCGGCAGTTTGTTGGATAAAAAGGCTGTAGCTCAGGGAGTGGATATGATCATGAAACAGAATGCAGATCTGATTTTATTTACAGGTGACTTGGTAAATGATAAGGCTTCAGAAATGAAAAACTTTATTGATGTTTTCAGCCGGCTAAAAGCGCCAATGGGCGTATATTCCACGTTGGGCAATCACGATTACGGTGATTATGTGAAGTGGCCAATTGATGGTGTAAGCAAAGAACAAAATCTTCGTGATGTCCAAAAAGTACATGCTGACCTGGGATGGAAACTGATGATGAATGAACACATTGCATTAGAAAAAGGGGGCGAAAAAATAGCAGTGATCGGCATAGAAAACTGGAGTGCTAAGGGAAGATTTCCGAAGCACGGCCGCTTGGATGCTGCTCATTCGGGGACAGAGCAATACCCGTTTAAAATATTATTAAGCCACGATCCCAGCCATTGGGATGCCCAGGTTCGACCTCAGTACAGTGATGTAGACCTTACACTGAGCGGACATACGCATGGTATGCAATTCGGTGTAGAACTACCGGGTTTTAAATGGAGCCCCGTACAGTATATGTACCCTCAATGGTCAGGGTTATATGAGAGCGGAAAGCAAAAATTGTATGTGAATCGGGGTTTTGGATTTATAGGGTATCCGGGAAGGGTTGGGGTGTTGCCGGAAATAACGTTGATAGAATTAGTTTGATGTAAAAAAATCCCGTTCATTTGTGAACGGGATTTATATTTTTAATTAAAACTTCTTTTCGCTCTTGCGGTACCATATGTTCTTTTCCTTTCTCTTGCACCATCGCTGCTGCCGCTTCCGCCTTCATCATTTGGCCGCTTAAAACCGCCATCCGCTTCATTCATACGAACGGTCCTGTTATTGTATCTCTTTCCGTCTAATGATTTGATCATTTGTCCCGCACTGGCACTGTCTACTTCTACCCAGGTATTCATGTCACGGATGTCGATCTTACCCAGTACTTCTTTCGACAGGCTACTTTCATCCAGTATAAACTGTAAAAAGCTTGCTTTATAAAAACCGTCTTTTGTACCCAGATTCACAAACAATCTTGTGTAACCGTTGTCCCTCCTGTTAAATGAAGATCTTTCTTTTCTGCTGCTGTCATCACGTTGTACCCCCTGTACATCTCTTCTCATTCCTTTTGTACCAATGGCGTTGAGGTCTTCCGCATTTTCATAATACTTCAGGAAATGATCGAATTCCAGTGCAGCTACTCTCTGAAGAACCTCTTCTTTGGTAACGTCTGCAAATTTTTCCATCAGATCAGGCAAATACGTTTCGTAATCACCATGCGATATATCAGTTTGGATGAGCTTATCCATAAAATGGAAAAACTGCTTACGACATACATCTTTCCCGCTTGGTATATCCATTTTGTGGAAAGAAGCGTTTACCATTTTCTCCAGACTGCGGATCTTAAAAGTTTCCCTGCTGTGGCAAATGGAAAGGCAAATACCTGTTTTACCTGCACGACCCGTACGACCTGCCCGGTGTGTGTATACCTCCATATCATCGGGAAGTTCATAATTGATTACGTGCGTAATACCATCCACATCAATACCTCTGGCTGCTACGTCTGTTGCTATCAGAAGTTGTAGTGCTTTTGTGCGGAAACGACCCATAACGCGGTCTCTTTGCTGCTGAGTAAGATCACCGTGCAAGGCTTCAATTTCATAGCCGGCTTTTGATAATTTTTCCGAAACATCCTGGCAATCTGCCTTTGTCCTTGTGAAAATAATACCGTACATACCGGGATTAAAGTCTATTAAACGCTTTAATGATTCGTATCGGGAATGTGCGGGCGCTACAAAAAACTGGTGATCAATATTTACGTTGCCGCTGTTCTTTTTTCCTACCGTGATTTCTGTAGGTGATGTCATAAAGTTTTTTGCGATTGCTCTTACTTCAGATGGCATTGTTGCAGAGAATAACCAGATGCTTTCCCTGTTCACAGTATTTTTCAGAACGAAATCGATATCATCACGGAAACCCATGTTCAGCATTTCATCTGCTTCATCCAACACTACGTACTTTACTTTCTGCAGGTCAATCGCTTTTCTTTCGATAAGGTCAATAAGCCTGCCCGGTGTTGCCACAACAATCTGTACACCTTTTTTTAGGTTGCGTATTTGCATTACAATAGATGCACCTCCATAAACAGCTTCTACAGCTATTCCTTTTGAGTGCTTGCGAAAATCACTGAGGTCATTTGTTATCTGCAAACACAATTCTCTGGTGGGGCATACGATAAGTGCCTGCGGAAATTTGTCTGCAGCATTTATCAATTGCATGAGCGGCAAACCGAATGCTGCTGTTTTACCTGTACCTGTTTGTGCAAGGCCCACAAAATCCTGCGTACCTGCAATTAAAACAGGAATTGCCTGTTCCTGTATGGGAGTGGGTTTGTCAAACCCGAGGTCTGTAACTGCCTGTACGAGGTTCTCGTTAAGGCCTAATGCTTCAAATGCATTCATGTGTATTTGTTTTTAATTTAGATGGTCACATGGAATTCGCCTATGACGCATTTCATGTAATTATCTTTAAAAGTGAAGACCGTTTTGTGTAGGCTGAGATTTCTGCAGTTTTGCAAAAATGGTTTAAGCCGAATACAATACTATATGGTCAAAAAAAATATTTTTGATGATCACATATTATGCTTCGGGCCGTTGTTGTAGGAAGAAAGTTATTTGTCCTGTGAGGTAATGATATTACCCGGTTTCAACAGCATCTGAGCATTCATGTAACTCTCAGAAATTCTAAAATCGGCGCAAATGTACCGAAATAATATTTAATATTTGCTTTTACATCAAAGAAATAAGATGTTTAACAAATCTATGGCTGTTTAAAAAACCCTTTCTTTTATTTTTATCCCATGAAAATTAAAATCTTGATAGGTGCGTTTCTCAGTCTGATGATCAATTCTGTTTCAGCTCAGAGTTTCCATTTCGGAATTAAGGGAGGTGCTGACCTTCATAAGATCGAAGGAACTTCTTTTCAGGACAAAATTAATGTGGGTTATCATGCCGGCCTGTTTGCAGAGATTGGTCTGCCCGGAAAATTGGGTCTGCAGCCTGAAGTATATTTCAGCCAGGTTAACCCCAAAACAATGTCTTCAAATCAGGGTGCATTTAATTTTAATAATGCCTCTGAAATAAAGCTCAGCTATATTAATATACCCGTTTTGTTGAACATGAAAGTGGCGAAGATCGTATCCTTTCAGGTTGGTCCGCAGTTCGGTATTTTGATCAATAAAGACAGCAGTATTGTTGCAAATGGCAAAGAAGCTTTTAAAAGCGGAGACTTAGGAGTAGCGGCAGGCTTACAATTTAATGTGACTAAAATAAAAG
>JBGTJG010000406.1:0-7193 GCA_041745235.1 Ferruginibacter sp.
AATATTAAATTTTTTGGGCAGGTAATAATTATTACAAAAATAAGCTGTACGGTTTTCCATATGATGCCCGCCGTACCACTGCCAGCCGAATTCAGCAGAAAGGAATTGTTTTGTTTTTTCTTTATCGTAATCCAGGTAATATAAAGGCCGTTGCTTTTTAATTTTATTTACAAGCATCCATTTAAACCATTTGTGCATGTAGAGCAACGGTATTGTAACGATGGGCATATGCCCGTACTTCTTCTGAATGCCTGATATATACCGCGCATCCATGTAAAACCACCCGGGGGGTGAAATTCCTTCACTGCGAAATGAATGGCCTTCCCAGATATATTTAATGCCGTATTTTTCGCAGGCCATATAATGGGTGGTCGCTAAAGCCAGATCCGTTGCTGCTTCTATCTCCGGAATAGATGCAGACAGAAGACTCTTCATTACATCATTCACCTCGTGGTTATCTGCCACATGAGTGAACAGATCAATGTTCAATTTGCCTAAAACAGCCTTAATATTTTCCACAGCAATTGTGGTATTCCATGTATTATCATAATGGGCTGCTAACGGGCGAAGCCCCAGTTCTTTAGCAAGGGTAAGCATGTATGATGAATCACAGCCGCCGCTTACACCTATAACTACATCATACTCCTTTCCTTTGCCGGCTTTTTTAATTTCAGCAGCCATTTCCTCCAGCTTTTGGCGGCCTTCCTTACCTGTCGGATACGAAATTTGCATTTCATCATACTGATGACAGTAATTACAAATACCGTTTGCATCGAATACTATAGCAGGTATACGCTCATGATATATGCAGCGATTGCAGAATTGTACGTTTTCAGGAAATTCAGTTTTTACAAATGCCATTATTCAGCTTAATATTTTTTCCAGCTCGGGCCTTCCGGGAAAATTGATCAATACACCCATACCCTTCTTTTGATAAACCGCCATGCTGCCTATAGCCAACCCTGATGCATGGCCCTTTTTTTTTGCTTCCTCAAAATGTGAGATACTTCCCGCTCCGCCGTTAACAATTACCGGAATCCTTACAGCAGAAGTAACCTGTTTCAACAGATCGATATCATATCCTTCCCATGTACCTTCCCTGTCTACTGAAGTTAAAAGGATCTCTCCTGCCCCTGCATCCTCCATCTTCTTAGCAAAGGATACAGGATCATATCCTATGGATTTACTGCCCCTGCCTTTCATTACTTCATACTTACCCCAAAAGCTTTTTTTAACATCAATAGAAACAATTACGGCCTGGCTCCCGAAGGACGATGCCGCTTCAGAAATGAGCCCCGGATTATCAATGGCTGAGCTGTTAATTGAAATTTTTTCTACCCCTATACCGAATATTTTTTTTATCTGCTCTGTATCAGATATACCGCCGCCGTAGCACAAAGGCATAAAACATTCCGTGGCTATATCAGTGATCATCTTGTAATCGGGTTCTCTTTTTTCAACACTTGCACTGATATCTAAGAAAATGAGTTCATCCACTTCCTTCTCATTATAGATTTTAATAGCGTTAATGGGATCACCTACGTAAGAGGGGTTTTTAAATTTTATGGTTTTATACAGCCCTCTTTTATAATAAAGCAGGCAGGGCATTACTCGGGTTTGAAGCATAATTACAGTTCAGCAAAGTTTTTTAAAAGTTGCATGCCGAATTTGTGGCTTTTTTCCGCATGAAACTGAACCCCCATAATATTTTCGTGTTGTACAGAACAGGTAAAATCAATTCCGTACCGGCAACTTAACAATTCATCATTTTTATCCCGGCATTTTACATAGTAAGAATGAACGAAATAAAAACGGGAAGGCTCCGGTAAATCAGCTGTTAAAGGATGTTGCTTAGAAACCTTTACTTCATTCCATCCCATGTGCGGGATTTTTAAATTACTGTTCTCTGCTTTAAAATCAAATTTTGCAGTTACCGCATCTATCCATCCCAAGCCTTTTATCTTTCCTTCTTCACTGCCGTTTGTAAGCAATTGCATACCAAGGCAAATTCCCAGTAACGGTATTTTATCAGATAATGCTTTTTTATTCAATACATCAAGCAATCCTGATTCATTTATTTTTTGCATACCTGCATCAAATGCACCTACACCCGGTAGAATAATTTTATCAGCATCATTTATTTCATCCGGGTTTTTTGTAATTATACTTTCAGGGTGGCCAATTTTTTTCAGCATATTCTGAATAGAACCCACATTTCCTACCCCGTAATCAATAATTGCTATCATGATATGCCAATACTTTTAATTTTTTTAGCCGGCACACCACCCCAGATCTCATGATCCGGAACATCACACGTAACGACTGCTCCTGCAGCAATTATTGCTCCCTTACCGATAGTGACACCGGGCAGAATAGTACTGGCAGCTCCGATATCGCAACCATCCTTTAAGATAACCTTCTTAAATTCTAATGGACTGAACAATACAGGAGAATCTGCGTTACCCTCAGGCCTGTGCTGTGAAGTGAGAATGCACACTTTCGGGCCGATGCCCACAGCTTCTCCGATCTCTAAGCCACCGGCACTGTGAAAAAAACATTGCTGTCCGATCCAGGTATTTCTGCCGATAGTCATTTCATTTTTATAATAACCTTTCAATATGGTATCATGCCCGATGTATACATTTTCCCTTATGGAAATTGTTTCGGGATGAAATATCAAAATACCGGTTTCAAATATTACATTCTGACCCAATTCTTTTATGTCACCGGGTAAAAATTGCCCGCTGCCATGAGAAGCATACTGTTTTGCAGAATCAGTGTTCATTAGATGTTATTGTTTGCCTGCATCCAGTCAGCCGTTTTCTTAATTCCTTCTTCCAGATCAACCAATGCCTTAAAACCCAATATATCTCTTGTCTTATCAATGCTGGGTATCCGTATAGCAATATCTGCTGATAAGGGCGGATCAAATTCAATGGCTGAATCTGATTTTAAAACCCGGCAAACCGTTTGGGCGAGGCCTAAAATAGTAATAACAGCGCGGGCATTGCCTATATTAAAACTATGGCCGATCGCTTCCGGCTTTTCAATACACCTTACAAGACAATCTACAAAATCATCTACATAGCACCATGCTCTTATCTGAGCACCATCGCCGTCTATACGAATCGTTTCATTTTTCAAGGCACGCTTTATAAATATTTGAATAGCTCCTTCCCCTGTTTGCCCGGGGCCATATACATTAAAGGGCCTTACTGTAACTACCGGTAATTTATACTGAGAGTAATAAGCATGTGCAAGGTGTTCCCCTGCCAGTTTACTTACAGCGTAGGTCCACCTCGCCTCTCCCGCAGTACCCGATACTGTCTGGTCTGCTTCCGCAGATTTAAAGGCCATTGAGCCGAAAACCTCTGAGGTGGAAAAATCTATAAATCGGTCTGTAATACCGTTCACATGTGCCGCTTCTAATGCATTGGCTGTGCCTATCATATTTACCTGCATTGTTTTTACCGGGTTTTTTATAACCGTATCAATGCCTGCAATGCCTGCAGCGTGCACCACTATATCAGCACCTTTCATTGCCGCAGTTAAAGCCTGCGGATCCAATACATCGCCCTTACATACCGTAATATTAGGATGGCCGTTAAATACACTGCCCGTTAAAGTATCCCGGTGAAAATTGTCGTAAACAACAATTTTATTTTTTTCTACATATTGTTTAATAAGGGTGTTGGCTATGAAGCCAGCGCCGCCCGTAATAAAGAACTTTTTATTTTCAATCATTTTCCAAAATTTTATTTAATTCGTGAGCTATGTATGTAATGTTTTCTTCTGTTAGTTGAGGGTAAAGCGGCAAAGCCAACCCGTTATTAAATGCATGCAGTGCATGAGGAAATTTCTCTGCACAGTTATGCGCATATTTATTCTGATAGAATGTAACAGCAGGAATACATTGCGCCCCGTAATTAGCTCCTATCCCTTTTTGTTTTAATTGTTCCGTAACCTTATTGCGGTCATGTCTTTTATGTAATACTGTATGAAAGGTTTGCCAGGTGTGGTTCTTACCCGCAGGTACCGAAGGCAAGCTTAAATTTTCAGTATTCAAAATATTCAGATAAATATCTGCCAGTAATTGTTTAGCCTTAATGATCTCCTCTAACCGGGTTAACTGGCTGTTTACAAGCGCAGCCTGAAAGTCTGTCATCCGGTAATTAAATCCTGCTTCAATAAAATCCATAGAAGAAACACCGGGTTTTATGCCGTGGTTGCGGAGGGTTTGAATTCGCTCAACCAAGGCCTGATCGTTGGTAGTAAGTATACCGCCTTCACCCGATGTTACACTTTTGCGGGGATGAAAAGAGAAAGAACCGAATGTACCGAAACTGCCTACCGGTTTATTATCTTCTGCAGCTCCCAACGCACAGGCAGCATCTTCTATTACATGCAGCCCGTGCTTGTCGGCTATTTGCATTATACCTGATATATCACAGGCCAGCCCAAACTCATGCACGGGTATAATGGCTTTGGTATTTGATGTTATTGCATTTTCAATTTTGGAAACATCTATATTAAAAGTGGCAGGGTCAATATCCACAAAGACGGGAAGAGCGCCTACCAGTTCTACTGCGTTTGCTGTAGCCACATAAGAAAATGCAGGAACAATAACTTCATCGCCCGGTTTGATACCGAGGCTCACTAATGCTAAATGAAGGGTGGCAGTACCGTTACTGAGTGCGGCTGCATACTTCGTGTTTACAATATTACTTACTTCCGTTTCCAATGCCGCTACTTCTTTTCCCTGCACGAGCATACCGCTGCGCAGCACGGCCGTCACGGCAGTGATATCATCTTCTGTTAAAGACGGTATCATCAAAGGAATAAAATTTATTGCGGTGTCATTTCCCATATTGTTGCGGGCCTGAAGTAGCCATGCTTCCAATTTTGTGTATAATCATTATTGTCGTAACCTACATTGAGTATTTCAAAAGCCAAAACATTTTCGAGGTAGTCTATTGTAGCGCCGTCGCTGTGGTGAATACCTGCTGATAAATAATAATTACCCGGTTGAAAGTTGTTTTCCATAACTGCCCTGAATGAAGTATGCCCCTCGCCTATTTTATATGCCTGCCGCTGATCAAAATTACTTTGCGAATGAGAGAGTTCTATACCTTCTGCTGAAACTACTTTCAGGTCAAGAATAAAGTCATCAATGTTTTTTTTGGAGTCGATCGTAATGTTAACAGCGATAGGTGTATTGAACGCTATTGCATCAGAATTATCATTCTCAGAACTGTTTATAGCCAATGATGTAAAAAAAGCTTCGCCTGTAGAGAACGTGCGCATAGCTTCAGTTATCACGTTTACAGACATGGGCTTCTCATTAGAATTGAGGTAATGGTTTACGACTGCAGCGGTTTTACCCATTTTGCTGACAGTGCCGTTATGTAAAAGAATAGAATGAGGGCAAAGCGTTTTTATAGCAGCCATATTATGGCTTACGAATAAAACGGTTCTGCCTTCTCCTTTGCTCACATCATTCATTTTGCCCAGGCATTTTTTTTGAAAATCGGCATCGCCTACGGCAAGCACTTCATCTACTATCAATATTTCAGATTCCAGATGAGCGGCCACGGCAAATGCCAAACGTACGTACATTCCGCTGCTGTAGCGCTTCACAGGTGTATCTACATATCTTTCCACACCGCTGAAATCTATGATCTGATCCAGTTTGCGGGTTATCTCTTTTTTTCGCATGCCCAGGATTGCGCCGTTCAGGTAAATATTTTCACGCCCCGTTAGTTCCGGGTGAAAACCTGTTCCTACTTCCAGCAAGCTTGCTATGCGGCCCCTGCCGCTGATCTTGCCGGTAGTAGGAGAAGTTACTTTACTTAATATTTTCAGCAGGGTGCTTTTGCCGGCACCGTTGCGGCCTATTATACCTACAGCATCCCCTTCCTTTATTTCAAAATTAATATCCCTGAGGCTCCACACCACATCGCTCGTACCTTTTACAGCACGGTCATTGGCCTCTCCTATTTTAAGAAATGGATCTTCCTTCCCCCTCACTTTTGCAATCCATCTTTCAAAGTCCCGGGAAAGGGTACCCGTGCCGATCTTACCGATCTGGTATGCTTTGGAAAGGTTTTCTACTTTTATAGCTGTTGACATGTTAATTGAACGGGTAAATAATTACACCGTATCTACAAAATTCTTTTCTACTTTATTAAAAATGATAACGCCAAGCAAAAGCATAACCAGGGTAGTCAATGCTGCATACCCGAAAGATGCCCAGGAAAAATCACCTTTGCCTAAAAACCCATACCTGAATGTTTCTATAAGTGAGGTCATAGGGTTAAGCTGTATGAGCCATTTATATTTTGCAGGGGCTGCAGACAGGGGATAAATAACAGTAGTGGCATACATAAGCAATTGAATACCGAATGTAATCAGGAACGCAAGATCGCGGTATTTCGTGGTCATAGCCGATATGATCATTCCTGCACCTAACCCAAGTGCTGCCATCATGATAAGAACTACCGGAAATAAAGCAAGGGCCCATGTCGGCTGAAAAGCAGCATCATTAAAAGCATAATATATCATTACCAGGAGGAACAGTAAAAACTGCACACCAAACCGTACAAGATTGCTCACCACAATGCTCAGGGGCATAATGAGCCGGGGGAAATAGACTTTCCCGAAAATATTTGCATTGTCCTTAAAAACGGTAGAGGTCTTGGTAAGACAATCTGCAAAATAATTCCAGGCAGTAATTCCCGCCATATAAAATAGCGGCTGCGGCAATCCGTCAGTGGATAACCCTGCTAACCTGCCGAAAACAAAGGTGAACATAACGGTAGTAAGTATGGGCTGGATAAAGAACCATAAAGGGCCTAGGATGGTTTGTTTGTAATAGGAAACAAAATCCCGCCTCACCATTAACCAAAGCAAATCTCTGTAGGCCCACGTATCTTTCAGCTTAAGATCCAGCAAAGATCTGTGAGACATTATTTCCCATTCCTGTGTAGCCTGGTCATTCATTTACTCTTTACCTTTATAATACGTTCGATAATTAATACCTCCGGGTCGGAAGAGAATTGGTGCTCGTTAAACCCATTAAGCCCCGCCTGATTTTTTAAGAAAAGGATGATTTTTTAATGCTAATGAGGCGAAGGGATGATAATCTCCTTTTACTCCGATCGGATCTTGAGTTCGTATGTCATGCACAATTTCAA
>JBGTJG010000407.1:0-7512 GCA_041745235.1 Ferruginibacter sp.
TGTATTTGCCGTAAAAATCATCACAGGCAACAATCGAAAAGTATTCACCTTTCGAAAGCTTTATCCCGCGGTTTATATTTCTACAAATCCCGCGGTTCTTTTCATTGATTATAAGTTTACACTTAACATCCCGCTCCTTTAAAGCCTTATTAATGACAGTTACTGAATCATCTTTGGAACAGTCATCAATAATAATGAGTTCGGTGTTTTTGTACGTTTGGCTTAAATAACTTTCCAGGCAATCCTTAAAATATTTTCCCTGATTATAATTTATGATACAAACGGAGATCAGGGGAAAGAATTTTTCAGAGCTCATGCAAGTAGTTTTTATACCATTCTATCGTTTTGGCCAGCCCGGTTTCAAGTCCGGTTAAGGGACTGAACTTCAGTTCATGCCTGATCTTATCAATATTCAGATATCTTTTGCGGATATTATCAATATCTCTTTTATCGATATACTCCAGCGGAGAGTTACTGCCGGTAAGATTATTAATAATGAGGGCAAGATTTTTTACACTTGTTTCTGCACCTGTTGCAATATTGTATATCTGCCCTACAGCACGTGGCACAACTGCTGCTGATATTGTGGCTTCCACAGCGTCTGTAACAAAAGTATAATCCCGTGTTTGTTCACCATCTCCGTGAATCTTAATGGCTTTACCTGCAATGCTGCTTTCAATAAACTTTCCGATAACGCCGCAGTAGGGATTTAAAGGAACCTGATTATATCCGAATACATTGGAATACCTCACAATAGATACAGGCACCTCAAACACTTCATAAAAAGCCTGACAATAGACTTCACCGCTGAATTTGGATGCAGAATAAAAACTGAGAAATTCTTTGTTTGAATCTTCAGAGATAGGCAAAACTTTCGGACTTCCGTAAACTGATGCTGTAGAAGTGTACACTACTCTTTCAATGCCATGTTTTTTACACGCCTCTAAAATATTAAAAGTCCCTATTACATTTACATCAAGATCTTCCCGCGGGTTAGAATTAGAAACAATAATGTTTCTTGCAGCAAGATGAAAAACGATATCCGCACCCTTCACCAGGTTCTCTGTGAGACCGGCGTCACTCACAGACCCATGCACAAATTCATGACTGATGTCTTTCAGGAAATCAATATTCCCGGTAAACAGATCATCGAGCACAGTTACATGTGCGCCGTGATCCGTCACTAATTTTTTTACAAGATTTGAGCCTACAAAACCCGCTCCACCTGTTACCAGAATCTTTTTATTTTCTAAAGTCATATTTATTCAAAGTTTTCTGCAGTAGTATTTTTTGTTTTTGATGAGGCTTTTTTAAAAGCTATGAGCATGTCCTCCGCGAAGCTATATAGATTAATTGTACCTGAGGTTTTCTGCAAACCGGTTTTAATGTCTGATTTGGTGATTCCCTTCATCCTTTCCTGCTGAATAAGCACATAAGCTTTCTCGGTAAGCAGCCACAACTTTCTCTCATTAATATTACCGGCATTAAGAGATTTTTCAATAGCATGATGCATTTCGGGAATTCCTTCTCCCGATGAAGCTATTGTTTTTATTACCTCAATTTCTTCCTCATGATTACTGAATGCGGGAGCAAGCATTTGCCGGAGATTCTTAACAAAGTTATCTGCACCCGGCCTGTCAGCCTTATTTACAACGAACACATCTGCTATTTCCATGATGCCTGCTTTCATGGTTTGAATTTCGTCACCACCTTCCGGTACCAGAGCAACAACGGTGACATCTGCAAGCCCGGCGATCTCCAGCTCGCTCTGGCCTACACCTACAGTTTCGATTATAATGCGATCAAAATCTGCAGCTCGGAGAAGATCTGTAATTTCAATGATCTTAGAACTTAAGCCTCCTAATGAACCTCTTGTAGCTATTGACCTGATGAATACATTAGGTTCGTTAAACCATCTGCTCATACGTATCCTATCGCCTAATACTGCGCCCATATTGAACGGAGAAGAGGGATCCACACACAGCACCCCAATTTTTTTACCTTGTTCAGAATATACTTTTATGAGCTCATCGGTCAATGTACTTTTCCCTGCTCCGGGTGCGCCGGTTATCCCTATCACCGGCACTTCCCTGATAACAAGGTTTTTTAAGATATTTTTATAGTCACCGCTTTCATTTTCAACAAGGGAAATATTTCGGGCCAGCAGTTTTATATGTTCGGCAGAGGAAGTCATATATTCTTACAATTTACCGGTAAAATCTTATAGTTTTGAAATGATCTAACCGATCAGGAACTCAGGAACAAATGAAAAAAACCACTGCTCAAGGCTCTTTAACTTATTCTGTATGCACAATAGTAAATGATATTGCTGAATATAATCTGATGAAGTCAAGTTTTTTTAAGTGCGGTTTTACCGAGGCTTCTGCTGAATATATTTTTTTTGACAACACTATCGGAAATAAATATGATGCATATGCTGCATTAAAAGAAGCTCTTCTTAAAGCAAAAAACCGGTATATTATCATGGTACATCAGGACGTGCGGTGTACAGATAGTATAGAGAAACTGAATGAGTTGTTGGTTACCGTGAGCATAAATGATCCTGAGTGGGCAGTATGCGGCAACGCCGGCGTGGCAGGCTACCATGAGAAAGTTGTAAATATTACTTATGAAAATGAGGTATGGAAAAATGAACAGGTCCCTGTAAGAGTAAAAACACTGGATGAGAACTTTTTAATTCTTAATACCGATAAAAAAATTGAGCTCACTCCGGGTCTGAGGGGTTTTCATATGTACGGAACTGATATTTGCCTGCATGCATTATCAAACGGTTATACCTGTTATGTGCTTCCGTTTATGGTACAGCACCTGAGCAAAGGAAATCTTATTGGCCTGGCAGAATATATCCCTTACTTCATTAACAATACATCCTACAGCAAAACACCCGGCTATGTGGAAACGACCTGTGCAAAATTTTACCTTAGCAGCAATAAAAAGATCACAGCAGCGGCAAATAATCCCTTTATCTTTTGGTTTATCAAGCTTTATCAGCGGATGGGTTATATCATTCGTAAAATAAAAGGGATAAACAGAAATGATACCCAACTGAAACAGCTTCTCAGAAGTTAAGCTTCTCCATTATTTTTTGAAACTCGGACACCTCTGTGTGCTTTGGGCTTTTAAATATCCCTTTTATCCGGTAAAAGAATTTTTTATAAAAAATATTATAATATTTTTTTCTGAATCGAAAATTATCAGCTGCGGCCTGAAAAAAATCTATGAAGTATATATTATGCTGCTTATAAAACACGTAATGTTTACTGTAAATTTTAAAAAAATTATCAGATATCCTTTCCTTATTCCCTTTAATGTGATCTGAAAGAGAGTTACTTTCTTCCCTGCGCCTGTAGAAAAATAATATTTCATCGATCCTGTACACTTTGCCGCCATTCTTTATCAGGGTGAGCCACAGATCCCAGTCTTCAAAAAAATTCAGATGCCTGTCAAAACCGCCGGCTTTTTCAAAGTCTGAGCGGTACATTAATGCGGTAACCGGTATGCAATTCTCAAAAAGGATACGGTGCAATGAATACTCCGGCAGTACCCACTCTCCTGTTTTTGCGCCGAAATTCTCGCCTTTGGTGTAAACCAGTTTAACAGCAGGATCAGCAAGCATGACCTGTACTGTTTTTTCTATAAAAGTATTGTCAATGATATCATCAGCATCCACAAACAGTAAATAATTCCCTGTGGCCCGGGCCGCACCGGTATTGCGGGTTGCAGACGGACCTTCATTTTCTTTATGTATTATGATCAGGTCTTTATACTTTTCTGAAAGCGTATCCAGGAAATCAGCGGAACGCTGCACGGAACCATCATCTGTAACAATTACTTCTGCCGGGGCAAAAGTCTGAGCATAGATGCTTTCCAAAGTTTCAGAAATATGAAGCTCATTATTGTAATAGGGTATAATGACAGATACATTCGGGTTCATTGCAATATTTTTTTTATCCAATTACTGAATGAGTAATTCTTAAAAACTTCCTGCTTGTGCGAATCAAACGGCGTATTTATAAGCAGGGCTATAGCTTCGGCCGATACATTCTTTTCATCTGCTACGAGAATATTTGCATCTGAATAAAAATCATATTCTTTCACTGCAGGGTTTGTTGTAAGAACTTTGCATCGGAATTTCATAGCTTCAAAAAAACGAAAGGATAAACCGTCATGAACGCTGAGTTTTAGATCTATCAGCACTCTTGCTTTGGATGCCATAACCTCCTGTTCACTGTATGTGAGCAACCTTTCTGCACTTTTGATCCCATACTGCAGGTAAGGAAGCAACTCCTCTTTTTTATTTGCAAACAGGATAATTTCATGGGAGAATCCTCCTTCATTAATAGCTTTTATTAGTTTCAAAAGTACAGGCAATCTTTCCGGTACATAAGTGCCGATATAAAAGAAATCTACTGTCTTATGATATGCCGATCTCAGATCGTGGTCGAAATAAAAGTTGGTGGCGAAATCAACACCGTAAGCTTCAGTATCCTGTTTATCGAATGAATAAAAACGATCGAACAAAGGAATATTTTTGCGGAGCTCAGGCGTGCGTTTAATGGAATCAAACTGGTAAGCGATTGTTTTTTTTGCTTTAGCTCTCACTTTTTTTATGAGTGTGCTGTCAAAAAAATGAACTATAAAAAAAAGTGAATAATCAAAATAAGGATTGGGAAAAGTTGACAGAGAATCTTCTATCTCCCTGTTATTGTTGGCCTTTACCAGCATTATTTTATGATCCTTTTTCTGCAGAAAGGTCTTGATAAAAAAATTCTGAGCTCTTTGTAAAAATCCTGCGTATTTAAAAGGCTTTTCCAGGTCATAGATCCTGTCTGTCACTTCAAAACCGCAAAATTCCAGATTTTGTTTTATCAGCTCATTGAGTTTAAAAAAATTAGGCAAAACCAACAGCACTTTTCCTTTCATAATTGTTTTTCTAATGAACCCTGCTCATTCTGTAACAGGTTTTGAGAATATTTATGTAAAGAAAGCCTATCTTTTTATATTTGAGAAACGTGGCACTGTTAGAAAGTAAATATTTAAAAAGGGGCATTGAAAACTTTCGTCCCTGCAAACCGGTATAATATTTTATAAGTTTATTCAGCATAGTGATTGATCTGCTGCTCATCCCGGGCATTGAAAGAAATGCCTTATAAGCAATAATTTTTTCATCACATTCTTTGGCAGACAGAAACTTTTTGTGTCCTGTCTTGGCTGAAGCATTTGCGTCATGTTGCCGGTGATAGCTCAATATCTCATTAGTACCTGCTATTTTTCCTTTTGTAAGTGCAAGTAAACTAAGCCACCAGTCATAATAAACATTCGGAGGGAAGCTGATATTATCTGCAAGTATACTCCTGTTAAAAAGCATTGTGTGCCCTGAAATGCTGTTATGAAAAATGTTAACCGCCTCATCGGAACTGTTCAGTACATTAATCTTCCTGTTTACTTTTTTTTCATACGGAGGCCTATCCGTGAATGCAATAACGTTATGATATGCAAGGACTGATTCTCCTTTCATTATCAGCTCCAAAAGTTTTTCTATTTTTTCGGGCAACCATATGTCATCCTGGTCAGAGATACATATATATGCTCCCGCAGCTTTTTTTATAGCGTTCTCGAAATTTTTATTATATCCGATGTTCTTTTCATTTATGAATAACCGGATCCTTTGGTCAAGGGCTGCATACCCTTTCAGCAAATCAGGTGTATTGTCCGTGCTGCAATCATCGCAAATGATCAGTTCGAAGTTTTGATGGGTTTGTGTGATCAATGATTGAACCTGCCCTTCTAAAAATCGGGCACCGTTGTACGTACACATTACTATGGAAACAAACGCGTTTGTCATTCCTTAAAAATATTTCAATGAATAAGTTTTAAGGTTTTCCTTTATCTCGTCAGTAATGTTTCTTACACTGAGATTTACGCCATATGCCGCCTGCATTTTCTCAAAGTCGGCTCTGTGATTTTTCAGGCCCGGTTCATTTTGCTTAAATAAGTTATGGCCGGTCTTATAATAATTTTTTCCCGATAACGACCGCAAAAAAACTTCCGCAGCATTTTGAATCGTCCATCTTTTGCGGACCTTTCCGGTGAGGTGTAATGAATGCATCATCATTTTATTCCTGTAATAAACGGAATTGATCTCATCTTTTCTGCGGTATTTTTTTATTGTAGCAGAAGTTCGATGCCTGCATACGGCAAAATGATCATAATAACATTTATATCCGAGGCGCCATGCCCTTAAAGATAATTCAAAATCTTCCACGTAAAAGGGAGCAAAAGACTCATTGAAGCCGCCGATCTTTTTAAATTTTTCCGTATCAATAAATGCATTTGCACCGGAAAGGTAAAAAGTATATAGCCGATCAGTAAGTGACGGGTTCCTTGGAACATAATTTCGGGAAGTCTTAATTTTATATCCGTGGTATGAAGGATATTTTCCGCCATCCTGTATCTTATCATCATCCCATCCTACTATCCTTCCCATTACGCCGAATGTATCAGGTTTATCAAAATAAGAAATCAACGTTTTAAAATAATCCGGGGAAAGCCTGACATCGCTGTTCAGCAATAAACTGTGGCTATATGTTGCCTTATATAAACCCCGGTTTGCTGTGGGTGCAAAACCCGTATTTACGGCGCTTGTAATAATTATTATTTCAGGGTACCCGGTGCTAACCAGGTCAACGGATCTATCAGAGGAAAAATCATCCGATAATATTATTTCATAAGGTAAGCCGGTATTCCTTAGAGCAGCAATCGCAAAAGGTAATATATCAGGTAATATATCCGCGCCGTTATAGTTTGGTATTACTGCTGATATGCCGTTGATAATTTTCAAAACTTAAACTTGTAAACTGTTTTCCTGCTTCCACGTTATCCTATATATCTTTCCGCGTAATATTACAGTAAAAAAAGTACTAAAAAAATTTATTAAATACCTTTGATTCATGACCAATTTTATTCCTTTATTTCCTCTTGCCATTGTCGTGTACCCGGGCGAAGAAGTGAACCTGCATATATTTGAGCCCCGCTATAAGCAACTGATCAATGATTGTTTTTCAGCAAAAAAACCCTTCGGCATACCACCGGTTATCAATAACCTGGTTTCAGAAATGGGAACACTTACAGAAATAACGGAAATAACCAAAGTGTATGATAACGGGGAGATGGATATTAAAACAAAAGGTATAAGCATATTTAAAATACTCGAAAAAATTCAGGAACTCCCTGATAAGCTTTACCATGGCGCTATTGTTACTTATCCTCAGATTTCCGGCGGGGGGAGCAGCGCACTTATGCAAAAGATCCTGTCGGGCATAAAAGAGCTCCATCGTTTTCTTAATATCACAAAGGATTTTAAAAAGGAAGATGCTGATCTCCTCAGTTTTGATATTGCCCATCATGCAGGGATGCCTATAGAAGATGAATACCGCCTATTGGAATTTGAGCAGGAATTGCATCGCCAGGAGTTTATCAAAAGGCACCTTG
>JBGTJG010000408.1:0-6374 GCA_041745235.1 Ferruginibacter sp.
GACCACCCCGGAATATTTCTACCGGTTATGATGGTAAAGATTACCCAGATCACAGCGAGGATACAACCGAAGAAAACCAAAAATCCGATAAGCGTGATCAACTTCAATGGGAAAGCAGAAAACGATGTTATCCCATCCATAGCGAGCCTCAACATTTTTCTGAAAGAATAATTGGTTTCGCCATGCAGGCGATCTTTTCTTTCGTAATAAATGATGTCATGCTTATAACCCATCAACGGAAAAATACCGCGGATGAACATATGCGTTTCTTCGTACCGTTTTAATTCTATTAGTACCTTATTAGACGCCAGCCTGAAATCTGCATGGTTGTAAATGATCTCTATTTTCATCCATTTTAAGATCCGGTAAAATAACTGCGCAGTCCCTTTCTTAAAAGCGGAATCAACATCCCTGTTATTGCGGGCACCGTATACAACCTGATTCCCCTTTGCAAAAGAGATCACCATTGCATTAAGCACATCCAAATCATCCTGCAAGTCTGCATCTATGCTGATGCAGCAATCGCATTTATTTACTGCATAATGAAGGCCGGCTATCAGGGCTTTCTGATGACCCATATTATTGCTCAGCTTCAGGCCTTTCACCTTTTCGCCTGCAAGCCGCGCAATTATTTCCCATGTGGCGTCCTTACTTCCGTCATCGATAAGAAGAATGAAACTTTTTTCGCTGATCAGATCTTTTGAGGAAAGTTCCTGCAACTTCAGCAGCAGCGTTTCTGTTGCACCGCCGAGTCCCGCTGCTTCATTATAACACGGTATAACAAGACACAGAACCCGGGGCGTTTTAATTAAATCATTACCTGTCATAAAAGAAAATTATGCACCGGGGCATATTATTTATCCAGCACCTTTTGCAGTGCAGAAGAAAACAAAGAAAGTATAATGCTGAAAAGGAGAGCCCACCAAAAGCCGTCTATTTTTATACCTCTCATTATATAATCCGCGAGAAGAATAATGATCGCATTGATCACAAAGAGAAACAAGCCTATAGTAATTACAGTAACAGGCAGCGTAAGCAGTACAAGGATAGGCTTTACAATTGCATTCAATAAAGCCAGAACCAATGCAAAGATGATAGCTGTCCCGATAGTATCAATATGTACTCCGGATAATATCTTAGAAAGGAGGTAAGCAATAACCCCTGTAATTAATAAGCGGATAATAAAGTTCATCAGATAGAGTTTTAGGTTTCAGTCTAAAATTAGTTATTTAAATTTTACTGCTTTTAATTCTGAAAACGCGGTTTGAAATCTGCTACAATATTTCGGGGTTTCTGTACTTGCTCCCAATACTTTTCCGGAGTCGTAAAATTTAATAATATCCTGCTGTAAGGCCACCGGTATATTTCTGAAATTATCTTCCTTATGCTTCAGAACAAGATCTGAATAGGCAATATCTGCAAGAGGGTATTCACAACGTTCAGTGGGTTTTCCTGTATCAAAATCCAGATCAGCCAGTTTTACTGTCTGTGTCTGAAGCTGGTTAAGCTGTATGGAATAGTGATGCAGAACAGAATCAAAGCTTTCTATAAAAAATTTCTCAGCATCCGGCGTAGGAGCCTTGAATTTGAGCGCACGGGTAGGTCCCACCTTTGGAAGTATTCGGATGATAAAGGAAAAGAAAGTAGGAAAAATGCCGGGTCTTTTATATCCTGTCCCAAAAGTTTTATTGTAATTTCTTTGGCGCATTTTGTAGTTAAAACGTGCAGCGGTAGCGGTTGAATCCTGTTTTTTAATATCCCCTTGTTTCGTGGCCCACGCAGATCTGGTGATCAGCGGAAATATATTTGCCACCACAAAACGAAATGTTTCTACAGACCTGTTAAAATGGTTTTCAAATACTTCATTAATATTCAGTCCGTATACTTCTGAAAATGCTCTTGCTAAAACGGCCGTATCTACTTTAAAGCCAATAAATTCCCTGTAAGACTGTGATGCATAATTTCCTTTGGCTACCTGCAGCACATCAAACCCGAATTCCATTCTGATATGGCTTATTTTATCCTGAGCGTATGTAACGTGGTTACCATGTTCCTCCCTCACTTTAGGATAAACAACCGGTACGCTCCTGTTTGTCCCGAGCGGATGGCCGTATTTGTCTGCATGGTAATGGGACAGAAACCCGAGGGCAAAAGCGTATTGGTTTACGTTAGCGGCATTTTTAATCAGAGCATTTACCATATCGCCGCTGCGCACATAATGTACAAAGTCGGTAAAAAGCTTGCTTCCTGAGGGATAATAACCCATATCCGGGCTTACAGCACCGCCATAAGCATAAGCGTGTGCTTCCTTTAATTGATCTGCTGTAGTTGCAGGATATTTTTGTTTCAGAAGCGGAACAATAGATTTTTCCCAAGCTGCATCTATTATCGCTTCATGCGTGAGAACACCATATGCTTTTCCCGTAAACGGTGCAGAAAGAATCAGCGCAATAATTATCCGGTTAAGCACGGGAGATAGTCGCATGATGTAATTTTTTGTTTGCCGGCTTACAGCCAATAGCAGCTATCCTCAATATACGATAAGCTCATAGAATTTTTCCGGTTGCAGGTATTTGTTTGCAAGCGCCTGCAATTCTTCAGGGCCCGTTTCTTTCACTGCTGCAATAGAGTTATAAAAATAACCTTCATCCAGATTATTAAGGATAATGTTCTTCCACTTTGCAATGATGTGAAATGGCCCGTCCAGATCACCTAATATTCCGCCGATCATATAATTTCTCACGAGTGCAAGCTCTTCGGCATCAATGGGCTTATCCCGCAATAATTTCATTTCTTTATAAACTTCTTCTATGGTAGCCTCTGCTACATCTTTACCTGCTTCAGTGCTGATTAGCCATGCACTTTCCTGCATATGATTCTGAAGGTAACTGTATATACCGTATGTGTAACCTTTGTCTTCTCTGATGTTACTCATTAACCTCGATCCGAAGAATCCGCCGAAAACTGTATTGAGGACAATTACCTTTTTAAAATCAGGGTGATGCCTGTTTGGAAAAGGCTGAGCAATTCTGATTGCCCCCTGCACAGCATTCTCATCATTTTGTATGCGGTATTTCGTTTCATCTGCAGGAGTAGTTTTAATGTGAGAAACCTTATATGTAGGCTGACGGAGATTAAGGTCTCCGAAATGATCATTCACTAATTTCTGAAAATCTTCCGGCAGTTTCCCGGCTGTAAAGATTACACATTCACCGTTTACATAAAACTTGTTGTAAAACGCCAGAAGCTGTTCCGCATCCAGCGCATCCATATCAGCCGCAGCAGTAAAAGTACCATACGGATGGTATTCGCCGTACAGAAACTGATCGATTTTGCGCCCGGCGACGAATTCGCATTTCTGCAGGTTTACAGAAAGGCGTTGCTTGGTATTTTGCACAAAAATATCAAGCTCCTCTTTAAGAAATGAAGCTTCCGTAAGCATATCCCTCATTACAGGCAATAGTTTCGATGTATGCTTGGTCAGTGTATGCAATGACAGGACTGCGGTTTCACTGTAACATGCCCTGGAACAACTTGCGCCGTAATATTCAAATGCTTCATTCAGTTCAAATGCTGTGCGGTTCTTTGTGCCATTCTTCAATAAATGATTTGTAGCAGCGGCAACACTTTTATTTTTCTCGAAAAAATTACCTGCATAGAAAACCATTTCTATCTGCAGCACGTCCTGAGCACCGGCATTTATTGCATAAACAGGTACACCGTTATCCAGAGTGAAATGTTCATAAGGCTTAAGGGTAAGCTTAAAATCTGTAGCATCCGTAATGGAGGGTGCCTTTTTTCTATCTAACATTCCGTTCTTTAATTATTGGATAAGTAATACATCGTACTGCAGTTGTTTTTATCAAAAATAATCCCCGCCTGCTCACGGATATCATCTGCTGTGACCGCATGGTATTTTTCCAGCTCTTTGTTCATCAGGTCTGCATCACCCAAAAGTTCATACATAGCGATGCTGGATGCACGGTTCATTACACTCATATCTTCAAAGGCAAGAGAACTTTCTGTTTTGTTTTTCACCTTTTCCAGTTCTGATACGGTAATACCGCCTTGCTGAAGTTTTTTAATTTCTGCATTTACAGCATCCTCTGCTTTTTTTATTTCTACACCTTTTACCAGCTTTCCTTCTATCACCATAATACCTGCATCTGTGCTGCCCATGTGGTAACAGTCAATATTTGAAAAAAGTTGCTGCTCTTTTACAAGTGCCTGGTAAAGGCGTGATGAGCCGCCGCCGCTGAGGATGTCTGAAATAAGATCTGCGGTGTAATATCGGTCATCTGTTCTCGGGTAAATATGCCAGCACTTGTACAATGCATCAAGAGGCACATCTGCTTTTACTTCCAGAAAACGGGGTGCAGTCTGCTTGGGTTCTGCCGGTAAGTTTCGATCATATTTTTCACCGGCAGGTATAGGCGCAAACCATTTATCGGCTAATTCTTTTACCTGTTCTGTATTGACATTTCCTGCTACGGTAAGTATAGCATTAGCAGGATTATAGTGTTTTTTAAAGAATCCTTTTACATCTTCCAGCGTTGCATCTTCTACGTGCTTTAATGATGCGCCTATTGTCATCCACCTGTACGGATGCTTAGTGTATACAAGTGTTCGCAACTTATGCCAAACATCACCGTACGGCTTATTAATATAATGTTCTTTAAATTCTTCACATACAACCTTGCGTTGCACTTCCAGGCTTTTTTTACCGAAGGCCAGTTTTAGCATGCGATCACTTTCCAGCCAAAAAGCAGTTTCTATATTTTCAGCCGGTAACTGGCAATAGTAGTTGGTAAGATCATTCGTAGTGTACGCATTATTCTCGCCACCCGCCACCTGCAGCGGTTCATCATAAACGGGAATATTTTTACTGCCCCCAAACATAAGATGCTCAAATAAATGTGCAAAGCCCGTCTTTTCCGGATCTTCATCTTTGGCGCCTACATCATAGAGTACATTTACTACTGCCATAGGCGTGCATTTATCCTCATGAACCAGTACCCGCAAACCATTTTTTAAAGTAAATTTTTCAAACCTGATCATGCGGTGAAGGTACGAAGGGCACCCTTGATTTTACAGAATACTGATGGGTTGGAGTGAAATGAAAAGGAGAGCACTGTCTCTTTTGATAATCATCTTTACCGGACCTTTAGCCTTTTGAAGCAAATTCTTGTATTCTTGGATATTACCGAAGGCTACTTCAGAGACACTGATAATTTCATCACCACCCTTGAGAGCCGCTTTTTCTGCAGGGGATCCGGAAATTATATCATCGATATATATTCGTCCCTCAAGAAAAAATAATGACATTCCCGTATATGCATAATCAAAACGATCATTAAAATTGCTGTTGGGAATAATAGAAATTTCTTTTTTCGGGTAATTAAGCGTTATATTAAAACGCCGCATAATATCATTGCCAATTAATCCCCCGGTATACGGATATGAGGTTACATTGTTTTCATCATTAAACAAATGTGTGGGTACATTTCTGAAAATGTAGGGCCCTATCCTCAGGCTTTTTATCACGGTAAGCAACATATCTTTTTTCCCGCCAAGACCTTCTGCCTGGGTTAAAACGGGTTTTCTGCGGCGCAGAATCATATTCTTTTCCCGGATGAATTTTTCAGTCATTAATAGGCTTAACCCCGCGCCCGTGTCGAGGTAAAAATTAAACTCCGTTTTTACATTGTCTTTTACTGTAACATTAAGCGCTGCAAGCCGGCTGAAGGAAGGGCGCAAGAGTGTTCCGCCTTTTAAATACCTGAACTTACCGGGGCTGTAAATTTGAATATGCCCGCTGTCAAAATTGATATTCAGGATATAACGCCTTAAAAAGCCGTAGCCTATTATCCCGTCTATCTTTTCTCCATAGATCGTGCTTAATAAAGTATAATCATTTACATAAAAATCCATATCCTCCGATACAAGATCACCGGTAATAAATTTTTGATCAAATACGAACGGCACCTTACGAACCCCTGCAATTCCGCTAACGGTAGTATCTGAAGGCTGTACGGGCAAATTCAGATCCGAACAGGTGGAAGAGTCCAATGAAATACCACCGCTGCCTGAATCCAGTATAAAGTTGAGCATAGTGGTATCGCTCCCGAGCCTTGCCTCCATGGTGATTACGCCGCCAATATGAATCTTAAAGGGTATTGTTTCCAACAGTCGGGCATCTCCCTCGGGAGAATTGGTTTGCGCCCGACAAAACACGCTGATTAGAACTGTTAATATAGTAATTGTGGCTTTAATAAAAGATGCAGAATACAAATTACAACTTAATGAATGTAATTTTGCAATCATTATTTAAACGGTTCTATGGATAAAAATGAGCTTTTAAAAAAAGCGCAGGC
>JBGTJG010000409.1:0-4776 GCA_041745235.1 Ferruginibacter sp.
CAGGTCTGCGTTTACCTGCGGGTTGTGGATCATTTCACTGAGGAGGAAAATGCGTTTACCGGGGTTCTCATCTATTGTGCGAAAGGCGATCTCGATCGCATTCTCCACACCGTAACAAAAGCCAAAATGACGTGCGAGAAAGATCTGCACATTTCCCAGATCAAGCAGGGTAGGAGTAAAATCTTTTTTGAGTTTATCCTGTTCCCTTCTTTTATTTTTAACAGCCGTAATGAGGGGGCTTCGGTATGTAAAAGGAATAGTAAATTGCTTCATTGTAATCAGGATGCAAAGGTAAGCCATCACGCGTTTATCATCGGAAAGGCAAATTCCTGTTTATAAATAATTATTATGACCGATCCTATTTTTACAAAACCGGATTTCCTAAACCACAGTAATATTTACGAAGTAAATATTCGTCAATATACTGCCGAAGGCACTTTCAATGCATTTGCTGCTCATTTGCCCCGATTAAAAGATATGGGCGTGCATATTCTCTGGTTTATGCCAATCCATCCGATAGGGGCAATAAAGAGAAAAGGAACACTCGGAAGTTACTACTCTATAAGTAATCACGAAGCGGTGAATCCTGAATTCGGAACCACGGCAGATTTTAAAAGCCTTGTTGGAAAAATTCATGATGCCGGCATGAAGATCATAATTGACTGGGTAGCTAATCATGCTGCATGGGACCATGTATGGACCTTAACCCACCCCGAATTTTTTACAAGTGACGAAACAGGGGGTTTTAAGCCTCCTTACGACTGGGATGATGTGATACAGATAGATCACACAAATAAAGATGAGCAGGCAGCTATGATAACTGCAATGGAATATTGGATCAGGGAATTTGACATTGACGGATACCGGGCAGATCTTGCCCATCTTACACCATTACCCTTCTGGAAAGATGCGAGAAGCCGATTAACTCCTGTAAAAAATAACCTGATCTGGTTGGCGGAAACAGAAGAGCCTTCCTATCATGAAGCATTTGATATTTCTTACACATGGAAATGGATGCATGAAACAGAAAACCTTGCAAAAAAAGAAATTGCTTTATCTCATTGTATATCTCTGCTGAGAAATTACAACATTGAATTCCCGGCTAAAGCGAGCAGGCTCTTTTTTACATCTAACCATGATGAAAATTCATGGAGCGGTACAGAATATGAAAAATACGGTCCTTTGGTAAAAGCACTTGCGGTTTTTTCCTGTACCTATCCCGGCGTTCCGCTTATATACAGCGGCCAGGAAATGCCAAATAAAAAGCGTCTGAAGTTTTTTGATAAAGACCTGATCGATTTCCCGGTGATAAACGAATTACATAATTTCTACAAAACACTGCTGACCCTGCGACGCAGAAATTTGAATAATAAGGGAGGATCAGATACTGTTCAATTTTTTGAAGACTATACTGACAGAAATATTCTCATTTATAAAAGAAGCTGCGGTATAAATGAAATACTTGTATTGATGAATTTGGGTGCAGAAGATTTTACAGGGAATATTGTTAACAGAGACCTTCAGGGAAATTTTCAAGATATTTTTGATGACCGAATAATAAATATTCCGGGCGAATATTCATTAAGCCTAAAACCGGGAGCGTTTCAGGTTTTAGAGAAGACAAAATAAAAAAACCCCTGAATATTTTCAGGGGCTTTTGCAATAAAGATGTTTTATTCTCCATCTAAAGATATAGGGTATTCATACAAGCCATCATAACCGGGATAAAATCCGCTTATTGTTACTTCTTTAGATTTACCGATCACTTCTTTCAATTCTTCTACTGAAGATACAGTCTTGTTGTTTATTTTAAGGATCACAAAGCCATCCTTCATCCGGCTTTGTTTATCAATAGCACCATCTGGCTGAATTTTCTTCACAATAACGCCACCTGTTATCCCAAACTCTTTTGCTCTTTTAGCATCCAGTGTTCCAAGATCAGCACCCAGCTTATCAGCAGCTACTTCCCCTTTTACCACATCATAGTTTCCCGCTTTATTTTTTAAGGTCACATTCAGTATCATTTCTTTCCCCTCTCTTACAATCGTAACAGGAACCTTATTACCGGGTGTATATCGGCTCACCTGCTCCTGCATTTCTGCACCGGTGCTCACAGCAATCCCATTTACCCGGCTAATGATATCCCCTTTTCTGATTCCGGCCTCATAAGCACCACCATCTTTCGGCGCTTCTCTTGTGTATATTCCATAGGCATCATCAGGTATTTTCAGCTCTTTTTTTTGTTCACTGGTTAAGTCAGATGGCGTTGCATATACTATTCCCAAATATGCACGCTGTACTGTACCAAACTTTATAATATCATCAACTACCTTTTTTACAATGTTTACAGGTATCGCATATGAATAACCGGAATAATAACCGGTAGGTGAAGCGATAGCAGAATTTACACCGACCATTTTGCCATCGGTTGTAATAAGCGCTCCGCCGCTGTTACCCATGTTAACCGCAGCATCAGTTTGTAAAAAAGATTCAATGCCGGCTCCGCCACTTCTGTCCCTGTTCAGCCCCAAACTTCTTGATTTTGCACTTATGATACCGGCAGTAACAGTGGTCTCCAGGTTAAGCGGATAACCTATAGCCAATACCCATTGACCGATCTTTACATCATCTGAGTTGCCATAAATTAGATAGGGAAGGCCTGCAGCTTCTACTTTTATTACTGCAAGATCATATGCAGGATCTGATCCGATGACCTTAGCTTTATAAACTTTCTTATTGCTTAATGTCACTGTAATTTCGTCAGCATTTGCCACAACGTGATTATTTGTCACGATGAATCCATCGTTACTTATTAAAACGCCGGAGCCGGATGCCCGCTGTTCCGGGACAACATTGCTGCGCCTGCCGAGCAATTGCTCAAAAAGGTCATCATTCCCAAACATATCACTGAAGGGATTGCGTTGTTGCGTCCGAGGCAAATTGTTAGATAACTGCTTTGCGTTCGTTTTGGTTTTGATATGCACAACAGCAGGTGTAGCTGCAAGAGCAGGTGCTGTGAAATCTGCAGCCCCCGGCGGTACATTTACTCCATCGTTATATCCCGCAAATTTTGAATAATTTGAAGGGAAAATTCCTGCCTGTTGCCCGCCATAATTTGCAGATGATTTTAAATAAGTGCTGTATCCCCAAACCACGCCAAGGGTCGTAAGAGCACTGATAAATACGGTAAATAAAATCTGTTTAAATTTCATGTTTTATCTGTTTAATTTTTTACGGACCATAACAGTAATTCAAATTACATGCCCTGAAAACAAAGTAACGAATCCCTGCCAATTTGCTATTTACCGGTAAGCCTATTTAACAAGAAATTAGTAAGGATTTCGTAGATCGCTCTGACCGACTATTTTTTTAATCCGGCTTCCTTTTATCACAGGCCAAGTAAAAATTCCATGGTATCGGTGCCATCCGCATAAGTAAAGAGATCAGGTTGCTGCGATTGGCCAAACGGGAGAAATCCTTTACCAATTACGCATTGAACATCTTCATTATTTTCTATTAATTTTTTTACCTCCTCCGGGTTCTTATATGTTCCATAATGAATCACACTTATCGGGGAGAAGAGGCTTTCATTTTCTGTAAGAAGTGTGCTTCCTCCTGTCATGTAATACACACTATTAAGGAGCAGAATAGAAAGCTGGTAATCAAAATTATTCTTGTATTTATGGTGATCTCCAAAGTAGGCATATTTGCTGAAGGCGTTTACAATCGGAACAAAATCATATCCGCCAGGAACAAAGAACTTAGTTACATTTCTGCAGCCTAAGCCGAAGTATAAATGAACATCATCTGCAAAAGCTGCCAGCTCGGCGGGTGTCTCTGTTCCGCTTAAAATTGCAACAGAGGTCCGATTAGACCTTACAATGTGAGGATATTTCCCGAAATATTCTTTGAAAGCGCGGGCAGAATTGCTGCCGCCTGTTGTAATATATGCGTCACAATCCTTCAGCATTTCTCCGAAGGATATATGATGAGGCAGGCCGGGATTTATTTTTTCCAGATATTTTACCAGATATTTAAGCAGCACATCATCTTTTGAAGACAATTTTATTTTTTGATGATGCCCGCTGATAAATACGGCAAGCATATCATGAAATCCAACCATCGGGATATTTCCTGCCATAATGATCCCGATATTTTTCGGAGAAATGTTATCATCTATATGATAATGCGCCACCCACTTTTCCAACTTATCTTTTGTAAGGAAACTTTCAGCTATCCGGACAGCTGCATACTGAATAAATTCCGGTGTGAACCAGCCGTTTTTTTCATATGCCTGTTGTTTTACATCCTGCCACTCCGCGTTGTCTGCAATTAAGTATTCACCTGCCTTTACCATCAACTCAATTCTTTCTTGTAAGATCATACGGTTCTTATTAAATTGCATCAAAATTACGACAGATGGCAATAAAGATAACTGACGAGTGTATAAACTGCGGGGCCTGTGAGCCGGAATGCCCTAATAATGCGATATACGAGGGAGGAGTAGAGTGGGCTATTTCGGACGGTACCACTATAAAAGGAACATTTACGCTTATGGACGGCACGGTGATCAATGCAGATCAGCGTAATAAGCCCGTAGAAGCAGATACCTATTATATATCACCTAATAAATGTACAGAGTGCCAGGGTTTTCATGAAGAACCGCAATGCGCTGCTGTATGCCCCGTAGATTGCTGTGTACCTGATGAAGACTACCGGGAAACGGTGGAGGAATTATTAGCTAAAAAAGAAAAGCTGCACGTATAATGTTAGCCT
>JBGTJG010000410.1:0-2013 GCA_041745235.1 Ferruginibacter sp.
AGCTGCGCTTTCCATAGAGAATCCTCCTTTAGGAAAACCGAGCATTAAAGAATTTCTAACAGAAAATCTTGATGCCCTTCTCCACCTGTTTGCAAAATTTAAATTCGCCTGAGTATTCGGATCACCATTGGGGCCTATCCATGTTATATTTGACAAATTAGGACGAGTAAAAGGAGCTGCTGTACTTCCCGTACCGTCGTTATCGGATTCAACGCCATTACCTGCATCAGAATCTGCAATTTCCGGGCGACGCTGTACTACTGCGAATTGTATTTTTCCTGTGTAGCCAAAATCAAAATCCAGGTCATCATCAGAAGATGCATAAGCTACAAGATATTTTGCATTTACAGTTCCGCCGAAAAATTCATAAGCATCATCGTTACCATATGATACTTGTATGTATTCCAATGTAGTTCCGCTACCAACACCACCCATTGAAAGACCATTTATCTCAGAACCGGGTTCTGCAGCTATACCTGCCCATTCGATACGTACGTAACGCAGTGTACCGGAGTTATCGGCAGTAACTGTTCCGCCATATCTTCTGTCTACACCGCCTTCAATCAACGGAGCAGGAGATAAAGGACGATTTGTAGGAGCATTACCCAATAAAATAATTCCTCCCCAATCTCCTCTCAGACGCTGGCCAACAGCTCTTCCGGAAGTAAATACTATAGGCTTTGCTGCTGTACCAAGTGCTTCTATACGAGCACCTCTTTCAATGATGAGCGCACCTTTTTGTGAAACATCACTTTTTATAACAGCACCGGCAGGAATATTAAGAACAGTGCCGGAAGTAAAGTATACATAACCTTTCAATGTATACACACCTGCATCCAAGGTGATGCTGCGTTCGTATGAACCTTGTAATACACGGGTAATGTTGGGGTCATCTGCATTTGCTCCCCCTCCTGTGCCGCCGCCACTGCCGCCTCCGGTATTCACACCGTCATTTATATCAACCTTTACACATGAAGCCGCAAGTACTGATGTAATTGCAATGGCTGTAAAAAATTTAAGAATTTTCATCTTGCTGTTTTTATTTTTTTAAGAGTTAATTTATTTTTTCCTGAAAGTGATGTCATAGTTAAAGCCTACAGTGACTGTAGTACCCGGCCGGTAAGAGTAGTTGATGCGATCACCTTGTCCAAAATCATACGCTGCTTTAGAAGAAGGATTATCATAGAAGGCATACTTATTATTAAACAAATCTGAAACTGATAATTTCCATTCCCCCCGTCCCGTAAAAACTTTTCTGGAGATCTGAAAATCAAGCAGATTTCTTGGTTTTTCATAAATATCATAAAAACCTGCACCCGTTGGGTCACCTACTACATAGAGACGCGGGCCTATCCTGTTGTACAATAAAGTAGAGCTCCAGCGGTCATCTGAATACTGAAAACCCCCATTAATCAGGTATGGCGACTGGCCGTATAAAGGCCTGTCAGCGTCAGTTTTTGTTCCGGTTGCTCCTTGCGTAGTAACTGTTACTTTGGAATCTAATATTGTAGCGTTTCCGATAAAAGTGATGTTCTTAAGTTTCTCATTAATAAAACTCAGGTCTTTCCTTATATCAGCTTCAATTCCTACCAGATTTGCACTTGCAATGTTGGTATAGGCAAATAACCATCTGTCACCGTTACTTCCCGGATCCATTCTTAACTCAATAGGGTCTTTAAATTTCTTGTATAAAACACCGAGTGAAAGAACCTCTCCCGGCTTCGGATAAAATTCATAACGGAGATCTGCATTGGTTATAGATGTCCTCTTTAAATTGGGATCGCCGCTGATACCGAATATTTGCTCATAATCGAAAAACTGGAAAGGTGCTATTTCCCTGAACTCCGGACGGGCAACTGTTTTAGAAGCCGCAGCCCTTATTTGGTGTTTTGTATTTACTGAATAAGTAAGATTGGCCGATGGCAAAACATCCCATTTTTCTGTATTGGTACTGATACGCTTTAATGACAGATCCCTGCTCGACAGGAATTGTTCAAAAAATTCAGTTCTTGC
>JBGTJG010000411.1:0-1563 GCA_041745235.1 Ferruginibacter sp.
TCTGCCGCCTTATAGTTAAAGGAAATGATAGAGTAATCTGGAGCCACGAAAAACCATACGCTATCGGTGGTGTCAAAAATAGTTTTCAGCGTGCTTGCCGTAGTTTTCAAATGTGGAATTTTAAATAAATGAAGTTAATTCTACAGACAAAGAAAAGATATAAATAAATCTATTTAAGATAAAGTTAATCATTTTATAATATTTATTTTGTGCAAGTTAAATTGATATTTATGCAATACTGGATTATTAAATCAGAGCCTGTAAAATACAGCTGGGAGCAGTTTAATAAGGATGGACGTACCTTTTGGGATGGTGTGCGCAATTTTCAGGCTCGCAATAATCTTAAGGAAATGAAGGTTGGCGACCTGGTATTATTTTATCATAGCAACGATGGTAAGGAAGTTGTCGGTATAGCGAAAGTGATCAAAGAGTATTATCAGGATCCTACAACGGAGGATGCCAATTGGGTAGTAGTTGATCTGGTTCCGGAGCAAAGTCTTGCCAAACCGGTCACGCTAGAACAGATCAAGGCTGATGAGCGGTTAAAAGATATAGGATTAGTAAGGCAAGGGCGGTTATCTGTTATGAAACTTAAAGCCGAGGAGTTTGACCGGATTTTGGAGTTGAGCAGTTAGTTGATCAACTCGGATCATCAAAAAATAACGCTTTTAGCTCTGTAGCATCACTGGGTTGCATTTTTCCTGATAAAATAAGCCTGAGCTGTCTTCTGCGTAATGCGCTTTCATATAGTTTGTGTTCTTCCTCCGTTTCGGGCAAAATTTCCGGCACTGCAGTAGATTTGCCATTTTGGTCTACTGCTACAAATGTATAATAAGCCTCATTCGATTTAACCCGGCTGCCCGAAGGGATATTTTCGGCCCAAACAGTTAAGCGTACTTCCATAGATGTTTTAAACGTGCGCGATACCTGGGCTTCGATAGTAATTACATCGCCAAGTTTTATAGGATGTTTAAAAGAAACATTATCTACCGATGCGGTAACTACAATGCGATTGCTGTGTTTTTGCGCAGATATAGCTGCAGCAATATCCATCCAGTGTAATAATCGTCCGCCCATCAGGTTGTTAAGAGTATTGGTATCGTTTGGAAGAACCAACTCATTCATTACTGTAAAAGAATCTTTCGCATATTTAGCAGGCACGCTCATTCATCAAAAATAAAGAATTACAGATGTATAATGATATTATATTGAATGGATTATGTAATAAGCGACTACCGTTTTACAGAGTTAATCTGTGTAAAACCAATAAGCTCGTCCCAGCGGCCTGCGGGCCGGCGGTAATAGAACAAGATCTGGTAATCATTTTCAGTTTCAAAGAAAGAACCTTCGAACGCATTTTCATCGGGCGTGGTAGTATTTTCTGCAAGCCAGGTGTATTTATAATCGTAAACCCCTTGTTTCAGGTAAACTTTTCCTATAAAACGTTTAAGGTTCTCGTCATAAAGTAATCTTGTTTCTTCATTTATCCTGAAGTCGTTAAATTTTCCGAGCAGGTACACCCCACCTGTAGAAGGAGGTTTTCCGGAAAAAGAAAACTGAACC
>JBGTJG010000412.1:0-5768 GCA_041745235.1 Ferruginibacter sp.
ATTTCCGAGAACATTGATGATGTTATTATCTGCAACGAACCCCGCATATGAACCGGCGGGAAATATTTGAAGGCCTGTAGCATTTACATCCTGTACCTCTACATACTGGGAAGTGTTTATGGCTATTGCTACATTATTAGAAGCCGAATTAGTAAGATCAGCATCAATAAGATTTGCCTTAGGAGAAAACACATCTCCGAATGCGCCCTGGCTTGATGTGACTGTGACTCCCGGAAAGGTGGCAGTGATCAAAGGCGCGTAAGAATTACACGCCGCATTTACAGATTGTGCCACCGAACTCCTGCAGAACAGGAGGGTAAATAACAGGCATAAGGGGGCTTTGTGAAAAAAAGTAAAGTTTTTCATGGGATTGTTTTAGTGATTAATAGAAAAAAAAAGAAAAAATCAGCCGAAGAAATTCATTTTAACGCGGGCAGAATAAGAATAAACAGATTAGAAGGAATAAGAAGAGAAATTCGGTTAAAAGAAAAATCTTCTGTTAATTAAACGCCAAAGCAAATACCAAAAGATGTTAAAGCTGATTATTGTGCATAACTCCATGTGGCTGAAACATCAGCCTGTAAAGGGTTATGTAAGTAAATGATTGATTTATATATCAATACAGTTTTCCTATTTTTCCGTTACTTCCGGAAAAAAAAACTGCTGTCCCTTTTTTGGCTGACCTGCATGCATGAAAACTTTCCTTAGAAATGAGAGAAAAATTAGTTCCGTTGTCTGAACTGATATCAACGCCGTTCAATCCGCAGGTAATCCATGTATTTTTACCCAGATATTCAACACAACTTCTGTAGCCATGCGGCGGCGTAAGCGGTGCATACCAGCGCTTGCCGCCGTTATGCGTTATGAAACAATTTTTTAGAGTTGAATCTTTGTTATTGAAATCACCGCCGACTGCGATGATCATTTTTTTGTTTTTAGCAGCAAGCGAATTTCCACCTGTACTTTCTTTTCCCTGCAGAATAGGTAATGATATTTTTTTGTTTCCTGAAAAGAGATGAGAGGATAAACCTCCGCTAACAAAGATTTCCCTGCCGTTTTTCATTTTACGGATATTTGTTCCGCTGCTTGCAAAGCATGCTTCACCACTGTCCGCAATAGGGCGCTTATCAAAGCTTTCTTCCTGCCAAGTATTGCCGCCGTCCGTGGTACGTGCAATAAAAAACCTGCCGTTGATCGGATCACCAACTACCACACCATCACGATCATTATTAAAATCCATGGCATCAAGGAACATTCCTTTTGCTTCATTTTTATAAACGGTCTGCCATGTTTCGCCGCCATCAGTTGTTTTTAAAATATATGCAGGTTCTGCAATAGCCATTATCAATGCTGTGTTTGCATCAAATGCTTCTATATCCCTGAATTCTGTTTTTTCGAAACCTTTTACGGTATACCATTTCCAGGTAGTGCCGCCGTCTGTACTTTTTGCCACCATGCCGCTGCTGCCGCTTGCCCAAACGATGTTGTCATTTGCCACACTCAAGCCACGTAAGGAAGTTTTAGTGCCGATTGTAAGAATTTTTACTGTTTGTGCATTTGTAATGATGACATTGGCTATCAAAACAAAAAAGCAGATAATGGATTTCATGTATAGAAGTTAAAAGGTTTCTGCACCGCCGAGAAAGGAGTTAAAGGAGTTAAAGGAGTAACCGCCGAGTTTGCCGGCATTTCCTCTGCGCATCCTCTTATTTTTACTGTTCTCTGCGGTAAAATCAGAGAACGCCTTACTGCATATCGTTGTACTTATTTATGTACTTTTGAAATTACTCAATTTTATTTCCCAACCGCAATAAAATTAACACCAAACTTCCTGAATGAGCTATAATTATCTCCCCCTGGATCGTCAACATACCAATTTCCGACAGGTAAAGAACCTATTAAAATTCGACCAGCTTGTTTCCATAACCTTTGATGCGCATGCACGCATTCTCAAATGCCGCGAATACCTCGATGATAAAGTAAAGAATTCTGACGAATCCTTTTACGGTATCAATACCGGCTTCGGTTATTTGCAAAATGTAAAGATCAATAAAGATCAGCTCAGCGAGCTCCAGAATAATTTATTAAAATCCCATGCCTGCGGGTTGGGAGAGGAGGTGCCGGAAGATATCGTGAAGCTCATGATCATGCTGAAGATCAAATCCCTCAGCTACGGAAACTCCGGGGTGCAGATAGATACCGTGAAGCGCCTCATGGATATGTACAACGCTAAAATGTATCCAGTCATTTATACACAGGGTTCCCTTGGTGCTTCCGGTGACCTTGCACCGCTCAGCCATTTAAGCTTACCGTTGATCGGGTTGGGTGAAGTGTATTTAGACGGTGAAAGAATGCAGTCTGCCGCGGCATTACAAAAACTAAATTGGGAGCCTATACAATTACAAAGCAAAGAAGGCCTTGCCCTAATTAACGGTACACAGTTCATGAGTGCATACGGCTTGCATAATCTCGTACGGTGTGAACGCTTGTTTGATTGGGCAAATAAAATTGCGGCCATCAGTTTTGAGGCTTTCAATGGTTGCACAGATCCGTTCAATGAGAACATTCACCGCGTGAGGCCGCATGCCGGGCAGGTCTCTGTTGCCGCCACTATGCGAGATCTTTTAAAAGGTAGCGAGTTATCGGAAATAAGAAATTTCCAGGTACAGGATCCTTATTCTTTCCGCTGCATACCCCAGGTACATGGCGCCACGGCAGATACGATCAGTTATGTAAAAGACATTTTTATCAGGGAAATAAATTCCGTCACAGACAACCCCAATATTTTCCCTGATGAAGACCTTATCCTCAGCGGTGGAAATTTCCACGGCCAACCCCTTGCGCTTGCTGCAGATTTTCTGTCCATTGCCATGGCAGAACTCGCAAGCATCAGTGAGCGCAGAACTTATCAGCTCATCAGCGGGCAAAGAAACCTGCCGCCGTTCCTCATTAAAAATCCGGGGCTGCATTCCGGCCTCATGATCCCGCAATACACCGCTGCCGGCATTGTAAGCGAAAATAAACAACTGTGCACGCCATCATCTGTAGATTCCATTCCGAGTAGCAACAACCAGGAAGACCATGTGAGTATGGGTGCAAACGGTGCGGTAAAATGCAAACGTGTAATTGATAATGTAGAAAAGGTATTGGCAATTGAATTACTCACTGCTGTGCAGGCTATCGAATTCCGCCGCCCCGCAAAGACTTCCCCGCAGTTGGAAGAGTTCATTACTGCTTTCCGCAAAGAAGTAAGTTTTAATGATAGTGACAGGATATTGCATGATGATATTGTGAAGGCAATAAATTTTTTAAAATAACCTCACGCAAAGCCGCTAAGAAAAATGCATAAGCTGCGTCTTTGCTTTCCTTTGCCCCTTTGCGTGAAACCAAATACTTATGAGCTACGACTACGCCAAATACAAAACCCCCACCGGCACCACTATCTCCTGCAAAGGTTGGATACAGGAAGCCGCCCTCCGCATGCTCCTCAATAACCTCGATCCCGAAGTAGCCGAGCGCCCCGAAGACCTCATCGTCTACGGCGGCCGCGGCAAAGCAGCACGCAATATCGAAAGCCTCGATCTCATCATCAAAGCATTAAAAGACTTGGAAGATGATGAAACACTTTTGATACAAAGCGGCAAGCCCGTCGCCATGCTGCGAACGCATAAAGATGCGCCGCGTGTCATATTATCCAACAGCATGCTTGTACCCAACTGGGCCAATTGGAAACATTTTGACGAGCTCGAAAAAAAAGGCCTCATGATGTACGGGCAAATGACCGCCGGCAGCTGGATCTACATCGGCAGCCAGGGCATTGTGCAGGGCACGTATGAAACATACAGGGCAGTTGCAGATAAACATTTTGGCGGCACCATGAAAGGCACCCTCAATGTAACCGCCGGCCTCGGCGGCATGGGCGGCGCACAGCCCCTTGCCATTACAATGAACGAAGGCGTGGCGCTTATTGCAGAAGTAGAGGAGTGGCGCATAGACAAACGCATCGAAACAAAATACCTCGATCAGAAATTTAATAATATTGATGAAGCTATAGACGCAGCCGTTGCCGCAAAGGCCGCCGGCAAACCCCTTAGCATCGGTGTGCTCTGCAATGCCGTAGAATTATTAAAACGATTATTGGAAAGAAAGATCATCCCGGATACGCTCACTGACCAGACCTCCGCACACGATCCCCTCATCGGTTACATACCGCACAACCTTACAAAAGACCAGGCCAACCGCCTGCGGGAAGAAGACCCCGAAGCTTACATCCGCCGCAGCTATGAAACCATGAAGATACATGTGGAGTATATGCTGGAGCTGCAGAAAAAAGGCGCCGTTACATTCGATTACGGCAACAACATCCGTGCACGTGCCTTTGAAAAAGGATTAAAAAATGCATTTGACTTCCCCGGCTTTGTGCCCGCCTACATACGCCCGTTGTTTTGCGAAGGCAAGGGCCCGTTCCGCTGGGCAGCCCTCAGCGGCGATCCCGCAGATATAAAAGTTACTGACGACCTCATGCTGGAGCTCTTCCCCGAAAATGCCGGCATGGTAAAATGGATAAAGATGGCTCAGGAAAAAATTGCTTTCCAGGGGCTGCCCGCACGCATCTGCTGGATAGGGCAGGGCGACCGCGAAAAAGCCGGACTGGCATTTAATGAGCTCGTACGCACCGGCAAAGTAAAAGCGCCCATCGTCATCGGCAGGGACCACCTGGATACCGGCAGCGTAGCCTCGCCCAACCGCGAAACGGAGGCCATGCTCGATGGCAGCGATGCCGTGGCAGACTGGCCCGTGCTCAATGCATTGGTAAATACTGCCGGCGGTGCAAGTTGGGTGAGCCTGCACCATGGCGGCGGCGTGGGCATGGGCTACAGCATACATGCGGGCATGGTCATAGTGGCAGATGGTACGCCCGAAGCCGCCGCCCGCCTCAGCCGTGTATTGCGCAACGACCCGGGCATGGGTGTTATACGCCATGCTGACGCCGGTTATGATGTAGCAAAAGATTATGCAAGAAAATTTAAACTGGATATAAAGGAGCGGTTGAAATAGGAAGGGTGGGGGCTGTGGGCATTGAATCCATTGGCAGCATTTGTCCGGGCTATACGCTGTACTGCGCTTCGCTGCGTGCCGCTGCTATCCCGCAGCCCGTGGGCGGAAGATCTTAAATCAGCTTTTATCGAAGCCAAAATAAGTATATTAAAGTTTATTTTTAACTTGTACAACTCCCCCCTAAAAAAATATTAGATTATTATAAATTAAATAAGTATTAAGATGAATGAAATTTCTCCAGGCAATCAGACTGAAAATATGGTATCTAATCATGATCAAACTTTAGAGCAGTTTAAATCCCTTTTCTACCTCGTTAAGGGAAAACGTGATACCCAAGTTAAATTGTATTCAGAAAATAAGTCATTTTCAAGAGATTCATTGGTAGAATTAAATGAAAAGATACAAGAGAAGTTATTGCTGCACTCTGTGACCAACAAATTGGTTAATATCAGCTTTAATCTATCAAATAACAATGTAAAATCTTATGGTAATTGGAAAGAATTTTTGAAGGAAAAATGGGACACTTCTGAAAAAACTGAATCTGTAACAATGAATTGGGAATTTGAAATGGTTTTACCCAACAGGGGACACTCGTTACCGCAAACTCATAGTTTAAAAGTTAGATTTGGAAGAGAACTGCAACCTAACGAAATTCTTCACTTAATGATGGTAGGTGGTGAAGAATTTGAATTAGAAGAAAGTCAAGCTCA
>JBGTJG010000413.1:0-6785 GCA_041745235.1 Ferruginibacter sp.
TCCCTTTCTGTAAGACAAACAGAAGATCTTGTTCGGAAAATGTATACCGGCAGCGATGTTAAACCGGTTGCAAAAAATACGATCTCCCCCGCTTTTAAAAAAATAGAAGATAATTTAGCTTCATCATTCGGTACCCGGGTAAAACTGGCACACAGTAAAAAAGGCAGCGGCACCATTACGTTTGAATATTATTCTGCCGATGAACTCAACGGGTTACTCGAAAAAATGAATATTAATGTAAGCTGATGGATCATAAAATTTTTATTTCAGCCATCTTCTTTTTGATCCTCTCCTGCTCTTCCATTCAGGCTCAGGAAATTATCATCGCAGACACTTCAGGAAAAATAACCGGGAAAAATATAAACGTTGTAAACGACAGTGCAGCAAAAAAATACAGGCCGGGCGTTGCTATCAGGCGTTCTGCCATGGTACCGGGATGGGGCCAATACACTAATAAAAAATTTTGGAAGATCCCGGTCATTTACGGTGCGCTGGGAACAACAGGATATCTTTTTTTCAGAAACATGAAGCAATATCGTGAGTCAAAGGCTGCATTTACACTTGCGACCGATGGTGATCCTGCGAATGACATTCTGATAAAAGAACCTTATTATACTGTAAGAGCACAACCGGACAGGATACGGGTTTTCAGAAATCAGGTAAGGCAAAGTGTAGATTATTCAGTACTTTTTTTTATAGTTTTTTGGGGACTTAATGTGGCTGATGCCGCTGTAGATGCACACCTTAAGACTTTTGATGTAAGTGATGACCTCAGTATCCGGATCAAAGCGGGTCACAGCCCGCTGGCAAATACAAACGGCGTGAGTTTGGTATTGAACATAGGGCGTTAAAGCCTCAACTATCCCCGCCTGAATGATCAGATCGGGCAGGCTCTCCGAAGGAGAGGAAAATTTAGAAGATAGATGCTAAAAAATAATTTTGTAACTATTTATCAGTTGTTTATTCTCTGCGAAAACTCTTGTTCACTCTTTTCTCTGCGGTGAAAATATTATCCATAATATTGAAAAATGAAAATTGCACTCATCGGTTACGGTAAAATGGGCAAGGCTATTGAAAATATTGCTGTAGAAAAAGGCCATACAATTGTTTTAAAAATTAACTCTGCCAATATATCGGATCTCACAGAAAAGAATCTGCAGGAATGTGATGTGGCCATAGAATTTACCGATCCGAAAACAGCAGTGCAAAATATCATGCTTTGCATAGAAAGCGGTGTACCCGTCGTATGTGGCAGCACCGGATGGTATGAAAAAGAAGAGGCAATTAAATCTTATTGCATAACCGAAGACGGGACACTCCTTTATGCAATTAATTTCAGCATAGGTGTAAATATTTTTTTTGAGATTAATAAAAAACTCGCTGCTTTGATGGCATCCCGCCCCGCCTACAATGTAAACATTGAGGAAATACACCACACGCAAAAAAAAGATGCTCCCAGCGGTACTGCTATTACTTTAGCACAGCAAATAATAAATGAGCGAGACGATAAAACCGCTTGGACGCTTAATGAACAAAAAGCAAATGAAATTACCATCAACAGCAAGAGAGAAGATCCGGCGCCGGGCAAACACCATGTATTATATTCATCAGCTATAGATGAAATCGAAATTATTCATACGGCCCGAAGCAGGAAGGGCTTTGCAGAAGGTGCATTAGCCGCAGCAGAATTTATTGCAAGTAAAAAAGGATTGTTTACGATGCAGGATGTTCTGAATATTCACTGATCATTTCTTATTGTAAGATCAGTTAGGTGTAAACCTGTAAATAATTAATAGTCAACCACCACCAAGCTACAAAATATAGATATGTTTCTTTGTATATTTACAGTTTAGTATAGGTATGAAGAAAGAGAAGATTTCACTTGCAATCGTAGATGATCACCAGATTGTAATAGACGGATTAAAATCATTACTGCAGGGCCATCCCTATTTTGTTGTAAAAATAGAATGTAACCATCCGGAAAAGATGGAAAAGATACTTGCAGAAAACAGGGTTGATATTGTCCTGACAGATATTATGATGCCCGGTATGACAGGGGCTGAACTTGCAAAGCAGATAAAAAATAATTATCCTGAGATTAAGATCCTTGCTTTGTCTATGAGCGGGCGGGGTGACCTTGTAAATCAGATGATCGAGGACAGTGATATTTCCGGTTATGTTTTAAAAAATTTGGGTAAAGAAGAATTGATTACAGCATTGGAAAAGATCGCAGCCGGTGGGATTTATTTCAGCCCTGAAGTGCTGGAAGAAATGATAAAAGACAGCGAGCGAAAAAAGAATACCGAAGAGATAAATCTTACTGCAAGAGAGACGGAGATCATAAGGCTGATAGAAAAAGAGCAGAATAATAAACAGATCGCAGACAGTTTATTTATAAGTGAGAGAACTGTTGAAACGCACAGGAAAAATATTTTTCGAAAGACAAAAACTTCCGGGCTCATAGGCCTTATTAAATATGCTTATGAACACAATATTATTTTGCAAAACGCATAAAACAGAAAAAGCCCTGCAATGCAGGGCTTTTCTTATACTTTTAATTGTGCTTAAAATGTGTAAGCCATGCGAATACCGAATGTTCCGCCACTTTCACTGTAACCTGTATACTTAAGCAAAGCATCTACTTTGTCGGAAAATTTATAACCAATGCCGGGCGCATAAGTAAACGTAGAGCCACCGTTATTGCTTGTAGAAACGCTCGTTCCCAATTGGCCGGAACCGTATAGGTTTGGTCTAAAATAATATTTAATACCTGCAAGAAGCGGAATCAATCCGGTGGATTTGTATTTCAGATTTGTACCCGGGATATCTTTCCCCGTAAGTGCTATGATCCCTGAATTAAGAGTAAGCGCCAGTTCCGGAGCTAACGTAATATCTACCTGACCTGTCCCTCCGATTGCAAGAGAATAAATTTTACCAAGATCACCTGTTACAGCACCCAGTTCGCCACCCAGACTGAATTTTAAATTTTTCTGTGCGGTAGCACTCAAAGACAGTAACAAGAGTGATCCGAAAATAAATTGCTTCATTATAATATTTTTAGTTTTTTAAAAGTTTGCAAAAATAGCTTTTAAAAGTGTCACATTGAAATTATTTAAAAAATAAAGCCCCGTAAATCGGGGCTTTATTGAATCAAAATTTATTATCAGTTCGAAGACGTAGACTTACCTGCTCCGCCAAACATAAAGCCAAGCTTAATGTTGAAACCGCTGTTCTTAATAGAAGAATTAGCATCAGGGCTTATATTGCTTAGGCCTAAAGTATAGCCTGCGCTTACGAAAAAGCCACCGGCCATCTTCTATCCGCCAAGAAAATAAACGCCGTAATCAAAAGATTTAAGATGCAATTCATTTGAGTTCGAAGAGGTATTCTGCTCGCCGTCAAATTTCACATCCCGGCTGATGTTGGAGGTCGTTGTTGTAACTGTAGAACCAACAGTTGATGTTGTAACAACATTTCCTGTTTGTTTCCCACCCATACCAACAGAGAACTCCGGTCCGAGACCAAGGAACAATCCGCTACCGGAAGTAGAAAAATTGTAAACGAAATTCGGCGACAATTGTATATAACCTAACTTAAGTTTAGGATTTGTTTTGTTAGTGAATGTTCCTCCTCCGATGTTAGAGGTTGTTGTATATTCTTCCTCACCGCCTTTTTGAACAAAATTTAATTCGGGCCTGAAACTAATGTTACTGCTGAAAGGAACTTCTGCCAAAACACCGACAGTAAGGCCTGTATTTGCTTTAGTAGTAGAACTTGATGTTCCCTGCCCCGGCTCTGTTTTAATAGTAGCGAAATTGGCTCCTGCCTGAATTCCGAAATTTGTCTGTGCCTGGGCAGTTAAACTTAACGCTACAGCAGCAATAAAAAGAACTTTTTTCATATTGTTTTCATTTGGTGAAATGCAAAATTAGACTCTACAAGATGCGAGTACTAATTATCAATGTTAAAAAAAGCCTTAAAGAAAACCCCGCATTTTGCGGGGTTTATAAAATATTAAAATATTAAAATATTAAAATATTAAAAAGTGTAAGCTATTCTTAATCCGATTGTATTAAGTGCACTGTTTCCTGTACCTCCTGAACCTTTTACACTGTAACCTGTATATTTAAGCAATGCATCAAAATTCGGAGAAAAATAGTATCCTATGCCGGGAGCATAAGTAAAATTAGACCCACCGTTTTTCTCAGTTGATAAAGAAACACCCAGCTGAGCAGAACCGTACAATTCAGGAGTGAATTTGTATTTAATACCTCCAAGAACAGGGATAAGACCAAAGTCAGCACCTTTTACGGTTGTAGTTCCGAAGCCCGGAATAACAATTGAATAATCTTTTCCTGAAAAATTGATATACCCTGCATTCAATGTTATTGCCAGAGTAGGGTCAATCCAATAATCTCCCTGAACAGAACCGCCAATACCGAACGATGAGGTTTTGTTGAAATCACCGATAGGCAAAGCAGCTTCAAGGCCTAAACTGAATTTAAGTCCGGAAGCATCTGTTTTGTCATCCTGCGCCTGAGCGCCAATAGCTGCAGCAATTACTGCTAAGCTCAAAATTAGTTTTTTCATTTTTTTAGTTTTGTAGTTTTTTAAAATCGGCGCAAAAGTATGTAATACTTTTCTTACCGTGCAGTTTTTAATAATTCAAAATTACACTATATCCTGAGAGGGGGGCATACCCTCTACAGGGTATTTCTTAACAGGGTGTGGAAAACAGCGATTTAATAGATAACAGTAAATAAGAAAACTGAATACTTACTGGAGATTTTCGAGCATATCTTTTGTCATTTCTGCCAGATCAAATTCTTCTTTCCATCCCCAATCTTTTCTCGCCACAGCATCATCAATGCTTTGGGGCCAGCTGTCTGCAATAGCCTGGCGATAATCCGGTTTGTAAGTAGTACTAAAATCCGCCACATGCTTTTTTATTTCTGCTGTAATTTCTTTCGGCGAAAAACTCATCCCGGATAAATTATACGAAGTTCGAACTTTGATCTTTGCAGCATCGGCTTCCATTAATTCTATCGTGGCCCTTATGGCATCCGGCATATACATCATTGGCAGGTAAGTATCTTCCTTTAAAAAACATTCATATTGTTCGCCGGCTTTTGCAGAGTGAAATATCTCTACTGCATAATCTGTAGTGCCGCCGCCGGGTTGACTTTTATAACTTATAAGCCCGGGGTAACGCAGGCTTCGCACATCCACGCCGTAGCGGTTAAAATAATAATTACACCAGAACTCTCCGGCATATTTACTGATGCCGTATACCGTACTAGGTTCTATGATCGTTTGCTGCGGTGCATTCACCGGCGGGGTGGTAGGACCGAAAACCGCTATGCTGCTGGGCCAGTAAATTTTTGTGAGTTTTTCTTCCTTCGCAATATCCAGGACATTCAGCAGGCTTTGCATATTGAGGCTCCAGGCGAGGTTAGGATTCTTTTCGCCGGTAGCAGATAATATGGCCGCCAATAAATATATCTGTGTAATGCCCTGCCGTATCACCTGCACATGCAGCATTTCTTTGTTCATTACATCCATGCTTACGTATGGCCCTGTTCCTTCAAGAAGCGGATTTTGTTCCCGCAGGTCGCTCGCTATCACATTTGCATTGCCGTATATTTTTCTCAAGGCAAGAGTCAGCTCTACGCCTATTTGTCCGCTTGCTCCTATAACCAATATTTTTTCTTTTACCATCATGCGAAAATAGATATTAGATGGTATAAAGATTCACGAGTAACGCAGATAATACGGATAAAAATATCTTTGCAGATCCGTGTCATCTGCATTCAACCAATATTTCATCCTGCGGTCAGAATTTGCTATCATAAAACTATGTAGGATCATCGATTAAAGTCTACTCGATCCGTGTTATTAAGGTTATCCGTGAGTCTATAAAACCTGAGTTGAATAATCTTATTTTTGCCTTCATGGAAAATTATCTCTCTTCCCTTTTCAGTAAACAGGATTACAATAAAAATAATTTCTTTCTTATTGCCGGGCCGTGTGCAGCAGAGAGTGATGGCCTTGTTATGGAAATAGCAGAGAAAGTCTCGGGCATCTGCAGCAAGCTTAAGATCCCTTTGGTTTTTAAAGCATCATACCGAAAAGCCAACCGAACAAGCGCAGACAGTTTTACCGGCATCGGTGATGAAGCCGCTTTAAAGTTAATTCAAAAGGCAGGGCAAACTTTTGGCGTGCCGGTCACCACTGACATTCACGCACATGAAGAAGCTGCTATGGCTGCAGAATATACCGACATTTTACAGATACCTGCATTTCTTTGCCGGCAAACAGACCTGCTGATCGCTGCTGCCAAAACAGGTAAAATTGTCAATGTAAAGAAAGGGCAAGTCCTCAGCGGGCCGTCTATGAAATTTGCCGTTGACAAAATTAAAAATGCGGGCAATGAAAAAGTATGGCTTACGGAAAGGGGCAATACATTCGGCTATCAGGATCTTGTAGTGGATTACAGGAACATTACTTTCATGAAAGAGACAGGCGTTCCCGTTATCATGGATTGCACGCATTCACTTCAACAGCCAAATCAAACCAGCGGTATTACAGGCGGAAACCCGGCCCTTATTGAAACCATTGCAAAAGCTGCTATTGCCACAGGTGCAGATGGTTTATTTATAGAAACACATCCTGATCCTGCATGTGCAAAAAGTGACGGTGCAAATATGCTGCGTTTAGACCGCTTGGAATCTTTGCTGGAAAAATTGCTAAGAGTAAGAGAGGCTGTCGTGTAATGCGGATTATTT
>JBGTJG010000414.1:0-3113 GCA_041745235.1 Ferruginibacter sp.
AAAAGATCTGCGATCATGGGCTCTGTATTATCAATAAAACTAATATTTTTCATTTTGAGATTTCCTGTTAATTAGATGTCTATTAATATTTTATACAATCTCGGTCTCCTTGACCGATAAATTATTCCGTTGAATAAAGTATCTGTTTTTCGATACAGAATTTTTCCAATCTCAAAGGTATCACGCACTGCACTCTGATAAAATGCACCGCCGGTGCTATCCCCTATTTCAGAAAGAAATTGTTTTTGCTTCACATCCAATATCTGATCTATGGAAGAATTTTTTGCATCGCTGTTAGAAAAGGCACCCAGGTAAATATTCAGCTTTTTGCCTGATCTTATTTCATCACTTACATATAATTGTGAATTAAGGAAACTCCTGTCAGCATATTCAAATTCTACCTGCACCCTGCTGTCCTTAGTGATAAGACGCTTTGGAGTAAATGTTATTTCGGCAGTATTGTAATTGATCACGTAATCCTGATCTTCTCCGCGCTGCAGGCGTACCCCGTCAATAAAAACCCGTTCTGTATTTGCCAAAACAACGAAATACAATTCATTGTTTGCTCCCCGCAGGCGATATGGTCCCTGGTTTCCTTCAAGCGTGGGCAAAATATTTCTAGTGAATTTCCCTTTGGCTACAGCGCCGCTTACAAGTAAGGAGTTTGTAATGTTGGGCGTTATTTTGTTCTCAGTGAGAACTGATATTCCCTGCAACCTTTTATAAAAATTCAGAAAATAGTTTTGGCTTTCCCTGATGTCAATGTCGCCAAGGTTTACCTGCCAGGTCTTTTTCTTTGCTTGGAAAAATATCCTGTCAAAATCACGGAGATCCTGCGTATTGCCGTCCGGCTGAATAGGAATATTGTTATCCGTAACTGCGGCAGTAATTTCAATGCTATCCCCGATAAAACCGCTTAGCTGCAGGTTCATCGTGCTGTTTACAACCGCATCCTGATTGTTCCCGAAAGATATAGCCCGCCCGAAACTTCCGTCTGTTTGCAAAGTGCCGAAATTTAATAACGGATTATTTTGTTTTGCAGAGTTGGTGACCGTAAATGGATTCTCTGCAGTAAACCTGTAGCGGACATCTTCATAATCAAACCGCCGTGCAACGGCATTTATCTTAAAAGGAAAAACCCGGTAGTTAACCTGTATGCTGTCAAATGCAGGCAGTTCGTTCCACCGAATGCTGGCGTTTATTTCATCTATTGTAAACATTCGGGTGGGCACATTTAAAACGGAAAGAGTACCGGGTGCAATGCTCGAAGAGTCTAATTTCTGAATGGGATACTGTACGGCGAGTTTTTTATTCCGAAGATTGGATATTTTCGGCGAAATGATCTGCGCTGTCAAAAACTGAGCGGAAAAAAGCAGGAAGAATACTGAAATGATTTTTTCGGAAAGGCCGTTCAGACAATATCGTTTCAGCAGGGTGAAAATGGATATAATTTTAACTGTAAATATAACTTTAAATAGCCGTTACCGCAACCCTGGGGTAAGCTGCCACAAAGTTTCACAAAAAATAAACGGCCCTGTTTTCCCGGGGCCGTTATAAATTCAGCTAAATTATTTCTATTCTTCAGTAGTGAAGCCTGATGAAATATACTCCCTGTTCAGGCGGGCAATGTGAGCCACTGAAATACCTTTAGGACATTCTGCTTCGCAGGCATAAGTGTTTGTACAATTGCCGAAACCTTCTTTGTCCATTTGGGCAACCATGTTGAGTGCACGGCTTTCTCTTTCCGGGCCGCCCTGCGGCAACAGTGCGAGCTGGGACACTTTAGCTCCCACAAAAAGCATGGCGCTTCCGTTTATGCACGTGGCTACACATGCCCCGCAACCAATGCAAGATGCAGCCATGAATGCTTCATCAGCTTTTTTCTTGTCTATTGGAATTGCATTTGCATCTACCGCATTACCTGTATTTACACTTACATAACCACCCGCTTCTATCACCCTGTCAAATGATGTACGATCTACCACCAGATCTTTCAATACCGGGAAAGCTTTGCTGCGCCACGGCTCTACAACGATCGTGTCACCGTCTTTAAATGCCCGCATATGCAACTGGCAGGTTGTATTTTGCGCCCATGGGCCATGTGCCTGCCCGTTTATATGCATGCTGCATGCACCGCAAATTCCTTCGCGGCAATCGTGGTCAAATGCAATAGGCTCTTTATGCTCCTGAACAAGTTGCTCATTGAGTACGTCAAACATTTCGAGAAAACTCATTTCAGATGAAATGTTATTGACTGTATATGTTTCAAATTTCCCCTTAGCTTTATTATTTTTCTGCCGCCAAACTTTAAGCTTAAGATTCATGTGATAATGCTCCATTCTTAAATATTTTAACCTGAATTAATTCAACAATCTTACTTATAACTCCTTTGCGATGGTTTTACAATTTCAAACTCCAATTTTTCTTTATGCAAATCCCATTCACTCTCTCCTTTACTTTCCCATGCAGCAACATAACTGAAATTATCATCATCACGCTTTGCTTCTCCGTCTTCTGTCTGGCTCTCTTCACGGAAATGTCCGCCGCAACTCTCATTCCTGTTGAGCGCATCCAAACACATCAACTCGCCCAGTTCCAGGAAATCTGCAACCCTTCCTGCTTTATCCAGTTCAAAATTCATTTCATTCGCCTCGCCGGGGATTCGAACATCTGACCAAAACTCTTTTCTTAATTCCTGAATCTCAGCTATTGCCTCTTTTAATCCTTCAGCATTACGAGCCATCCCGCATTTGTCCCACATAATTTTGCCGAGTCGCTTATGAAAACTTTCTACTGACTGAGAACCTTTAATATTCAGCAGTGTAGCTATCCTGAGACGAACAGCATTTTCAGCTTCAATAAAATCTGCCCTGTTGGTATCCGGAGTATCATTTCTGATCTCTTCAGCGAGGTAATTGCCAAGTGTATAAGGAATAACAAAATAACCGTCAGCAAGGCCCTGCATCAATGCAGAAGCACCCAACCTATTGGCACCGTGATCGCTGAAATTTGCTTCACCTAAAGCATACAAGCCGGGAACAGTTGTTTGCAGTTCATAGTCTACCCACAGGCCGCCCATGGTGTAATGCACTGCCGGGTAAATGCGCATGGGC
>JBGTJG010000415.1:0-9116 GCA_041745235.1 Ferruginibacter sp.
CACGATCTTCACTATTTCTTCACCGAACTCCCGTTGCAGATCCTGCAGCGTGATGTCAGTATCTTCTACCGTATCATGCAATAATGCACAGATAGAGCTTCTTACCCCCAGGCCTATTTCTTCCACACAGATCATGGCTACCGAAAGTGGGTGCAGAATGTAAGGTTCACCGCTTTTACGACGCATCGTTTTGTGTGCCTCTGCTGCCATTTCAAAAGCATTGCGCAGCATCATTTTATCCCCCGGTTTCAGCTTCGTTTTCAGCGAACGCATCAGCGCACGATAATGCCTGAGGATCAGCTTTTTCTCATCATCCTCACCCAGCGTGTATGGCTTTGCAATATTGTCAGTTACCACTTCCATATGTAACGAATATACCAGATTCTTCGGAATGCACGATGCTCAAAGTATATTTTAAGCATTCTTTGTACTACTCAAAACTACCTGCCGATGTTGATATTTTACAACTATTCATAACGCTGAAGTAACATACATAACGTAATTTTGCACCTCAAAATCCTTTATACTATGAAACAAATTGTACTTTTCTTTTTAATGATTACTTTTTCCATCTCTGTTTCTGCACAGGTGGCTTTTACTGCGGGGAATCTGGCTATTTACAGAGTAGGGGATGGAGCTTCTGCATTGATAAATACAGGGAATTCAGTATTTATTGATGAATATACTACAGCAGGCGTACTTGTAAGGTCGATTGCTTTGCCAACAGCTCCTGCAGGTGCACAAGGCAGTTTAGTGTCCGCAGGGAGTTCCACATCAGAAGGGCTTCTTACGCGGTCTTCAGACGGAACGGTTCTTCTTGCTACAGGTTATAACGCTACTCTGCCAAACGCAGTTAACTTGACAAGTTCTACTTCTGCTACTATCAACAGATCTGTTGGTGTGATCAAAGCAGACGGGACAGTAGATATAACTACTAAACTTACCGATTTTGCATCAGGAAACAACCCGAGAAGTGCCGTGTCTAATAACAGTGGTGCAAATCTTTGGGTAGGTGGAGGCGCCGGGGGAGTAAGGTATGCAACTCTCGCAGCTACTACATCCACCCAATTAAATGCGACGTCACCGGGTGTTGCTAATATAAGACAGGTGAATATATTTAATGGTAACCTATATTATTCTACAAGTTCCACTACTCCCGGAATATTCCAGGTAGGTACAGGCCTTCCTACTACGGCACAAGCAACTACACTTATTGTTGCTACAGGTGTAGGTTCCGGCCCATATGCATTTGCTTTTAACGGTGCGGGGGATGTTTTATATATTGCGGATGACAGAGCAATTGCTGCAGGTGGAGGTATTCAAAAATGGACCTTAAGCGGCGGTGTATGGACACTTGCCTATACTCTTGGAACCGGAGCGGCAAGTACAGTTGGTGCCAGAGGATTAACTGTAGATTTTACCGGCACCAATCGTATTTTATATGCAACTACAGCTGATGCCCCTCCCAACAGGCTCATCACTGTAACTGATGCGGGTGCGGGTTCTGTTGCAACTACATTAGTTACTGCTACGGTAGGTACTAACCCTACAGCTTTTCGCGGGGTAGCATTTGCACCTCAGGCTGCAGTGGTTCCCGTACGATTTATATCATTTGTCAGTTCAACTACAGATAACGGTATCGCTCTAAAGTGGGTTACTGCAAATGAGCAGGAAATAGCGGCTTTCACAGTGCAAAAAAGCACTGACGGAAGAGTATTTGAAGACATTAGAAATGTAGCAGCACGTAACAACACAATCGGCAGTGAATATAATTTTACTTATAGCGATAAAGTAAATGCTGCAATTTATTTCCGCATAAAAGCTACGGAGATGTCAGGAAGATTATTTTACACTGATATCCTTAAAGCAGGAGTTACAAAAGCAGGTACTTTAAATGTTTATCCTACAGTCACTTCAGGCTCTGTAACTATCCGTTATGATAAAGTAAATGCTCAGGGCAATTTAATTATCGTAAGCATGACAGGAAAAGAAATGTTCCGTAAAGCGGTTTCTCCGAATGTTATAGCTGAATCGATCAGTGTTCAGGAATTTCCTGCAGGTTCCTACATCATTAAATACAGCACCAATACCGGAAGTATTGAAACCGGCAGATTTGTAAAGCAATAAAAAATTGTCTCTTTATAAAATGGCTTTAACCAAGGGTTAAAGCCATTTTCCATTTATTCAAATTAGGTCTCGGTTTAATTTTAATTTTTTCACCTGATATTCCCTAAATTTGCCACCCGTTTGCGGATATGGCGAAATTGGCAGACGCACCAGACTTAGGATCTGGCGCCGCAAGGCATGTAGGTTCGACCCCTATTATCCGCACACAATATTTCCTTCCGCCCCGGGCGGAAGGATTTTTTTTAAATGCCGAAAGCAATTTCGGAACAAAAGATTAAACAATGGCTACAGTAGTTAGAGAAAACATCGGCTTACTTAATGATAAGCTCACCGTTAAACTTACCAAAGATGATTATATGCCGGCTTTTGAAAAAAAGCTGAAAGAATACAGCAAGACTGCAAATATCCCCGGTTTTCGTAAAGGGATGGTACCGGCAGGCATGATCAAAAAAATGTACGGCCCCGGAATTTTTAATGAAGAGGTCCTGCGCACTGTAGAGAAAGAATTATTCGGTTACATTGATAAGGAGCGCCCTGATATTTTTGCGCAGCCCTTGCCGTTAGCAGATGATATGCAGAAGCCGGATATGAATAATCCCGGCGATTTTGAACTGCCATTTGAGATTGGCTTAAAGCCTGCGTTTGAGCTAAGCGATCTTTCTAAAGCAAAGCTTACCCGCCACAATGTAGAAGTAACGGACGAAATGCTGAATGAAGAGATCAGCCGTATGCAACTTAAGGCGGGCAAGATGAAAGAAAAGGATGCGGTGGACAGTGAAGAAGATGTGGTGAATGTGTTGTTTACAGAAAGCGACGAAAACGGCATAGAAACAGAAGGCGGGATCTCCAAAGAAAATTCTGTTATCGTTAAATACTTTAACCCGAAAATGCAAAAGCAGCTGATGGGTAAAAAACCGGGAGAGAGTTTTATTTTTCAACTGGATGAAACTTTTGAAGGCGATAAGTTGGAAAAAATGCTTGTAGATCTTGGTTTTGAAAAAGACGATTCGGAAGCCGCAAAAAAATATTTTAAAACAGAGATCAAAACAATAGGGCAAGTAGAGAAAAGGGAGATGAACGAAGAATTCTTCAATGAAGTGTATCCCGGCAAAGGTGTAAAATCGGAAGAAGAATTACGGACAGGCCTTAAAGAAGAAATGCAGAAATATTGGGCATCCCAATCCCGCAACCAGTTGCATGATCAGTTGTATCATCTGCTCCTTGATGAAACTAAAATGGAATTTCCAAGAGAGTTTCTTACACGCTGGTTAACCACCGGCGGCGACAAACAAAAAACGCCCGAAGAAGCGGAGAAAGAATACCCGACTTTTGAAGGCCAATTGAAATGGACGCTTATCAGCGATACTATTATCCGCAATAATAAGCTGGATGTGAGTGAAGAAGAATTGCGTGCAAGTATGAAAGAAGAAGTGAGCCGCTATTTTGGGCAGATGAATATGGGCGAAGACATGAGCTGGTTGGATAGCTACCTGGATCGAATGATGAAAGATGAAAAGCAGGTAGATGCTACATATCGCCGTATGGTTACAGAAAAATTATTTAAATGGGCCGAAGATCAAACAAAGCCTGAAGAGAAAAAAGTTACTGCAGAAGAACTTGTTGCTATGCAGCACAATCATTGATTTAAAACATTTCCTGAACTGAAGCTGTCTCCCCCGGAGGCAGCTTTTTTGTTTTTGTAAACTTTTGTTAACGCTGTAACATCCGGCGTTTGGCTGCGTTTCATATCTCTGAAGCGTTTTACATTTACATGACAAAAACTTTTAGACATGAAAAAATTCCTACTCTCTTTCATCATCATTGCAGCGGGGTTCTCCCTGCAGGCACAGGATCTTGCACCGGATCAAAACCCGAATTACAAAACAAGCATGGAGAAATACAAAACCATGCAGCCCGATCTGCAAAGCACCATGAATACGACAGTGCATAACACTTACAAAGCGTACGATTGGACAACAGCCAAGGCTGAACGAAAAACTGCACGCAGGAATGAACGCAGGGAAGACAGGTTATACAATCAGCGCTATTATGATAATTATTACAACAACAATTATTACGGCAGGCCTTATCCCTACTATGGCCGCAGATGGTAAATCATAAATGATAAATATTTTACACACAATTAAAACAACCGAAATGAAACACATATTTACATGCGCACTAGCAACAGCATTTTTATTTATCTCTTCCTGCAGCCATAAAGTTTCCAGGATAGATCCCGCAGCTACTCCTGATATCAATGGTTCCTGGAACAATACAGACAGCCGCCTCACTGCGGAAGAAATGATCAACCAATCTCTTTCCGGGAAATGGCTTACAGATCATCTTCAGGCAAAAGGGAAAAAACCGGTCGTTATCGTAGGATTTGTATCTAACAAGAGCCACGAACACATAGAAGCAGAAACTTTTATGAAAGACCTGGAGCGTTCGTTCCTTTCCACGGAAAAAGTTGGCCTGGTACAGAGCGGCAAAAAGCGTGAAGAAATGCGTTCAGAAAAATCTGATCAGCAAAGCAATTCTACAATAAGCACTATGAAAAAATTCGGCATGGAAAAAGGCGCGGATTATATTTTACAGGGCTCTGTAAATTCTATCGTAGATGCATACAAAAGAAAGAAAACAGCTACTTACCAGATCGATCTTGAACTAACTAATATTGAGACAAACGAAGTAGTATGGATCGGGGATAAGAAGATCGCTAAGTACGTTAAGAATTAATTTACTCATCAGTTTCTCACTAAAATCATCAGCTGATGAAATCCATTTTCAAACAGACAGTAAGCTTGTGGATGCTAGTGCCGGTATTATTTTCCTGCGCTACATACAATAATTCCATGTCAGGTTATTACAATAATCTTAAGGCACAGAATTACAGCGCCGCTCAGCGCAGCATAGAACATAATAAGCTGATAAAAAAAGGCAGAAACGCCTTACTCTATAATCTGGAGATGGGTAAAATTCACCGTCTGCAAAATGATCCGGCAAAAAGTAATTTTTACCTGAACCGTGCTGATGCGATCTCTGAAAGCAATCCGAAAAGTTTCAAAGATCTGGCTTTGGGCAATCTGCTGAATCCGATGCACCAAGCCTATCGGTGTGAGGACCATGAAAAATTCATGATGCATTATTATAAAGCACTTAATTATGCAGCGCTTGATCAGGCGGAGGATGCAGTTGTAGAAGCAAGGCGAATCTCACTCGCTAACAATACTCAGGGAGATAAATTTCGCAATAAAATCAGCCGTTACAGCAATGATGCATTTGCCCTAAACCTCCAGGGAATGATCTATGAAATGGCGGGAAACATGAACGATGCTTTTATATCTTATAGGAATGCGGCTGATATTTATTTAAAATCAGGCAACGAATATTACGGTGTAAAAATGCCTCCTCAACTTGCCAAAGATCTCTTAAGAACTGCCACTGCTATGGGCTTTACAGGAGAGCGGATGCAATATGAAAAAATATTTCCTGCTGCTTATACCGAAACTAATACTGAAGGCGGCGAACTGATCTTGTTTATAGAAGAAGGTCAGGCACCGGTAAAAGAAGAAAAGAATTTTATTCTTACGGCCGGACCTAACGGCGTTGGTAGTTTTTATTATACCGATGCTAACGGTAACAATGTTGATTTTAATTTTGATCACACAGCATTCAACATAGGAGAAGATAAACTTACTTCTATGAAAACATTTCGTCTAGCTCTCCCTGAATACAGAATTCAAAGTGCGCATGCTCAAAGTTTGAATGTAAGTGTAAACGGCGCATCCTTCACCCCCCAACTTGGCCAAAACATAAATAGTGTTGCGGTAAATATTTTAAAGGAACGTTTTGTAAGTGAAATGACAAATGCCCTTGTGAGGCAACTTACTAAAAAAGTTGCGGAGAAAGGCACAAACGCCGCAGCAGAAAGCATTGCAAAAAGCAAGGATAAGAGAGAAGATAAAGATGCAGATGAAGCTGAAAAAGAAAAACAAAAAATGAAAAAGGAAGCCAAGGCAGAGCAGGCAGGAGAGCTTGCGGGTTTTCTGATGAATATAGTAAATACCGCTACCGAAAAGGCTGATACCCGCAATTGGCAAAGTCTCCCTGCTTTTGTAAGCTATGTGCGTATCCCATTACAAAAGGGAGAAAACATAATAACGGTAACCGCTAACGGGCAACCGATCAAGGTTAAAGCTACAGGAGGCAAAGGGTTGCAGATGATGGCTGTTGCCCTGTAATAACAAAGTCTTTTCAGAATCAGAGAAAGAGATAGTATGTTAATGAAATTTACCGGGTTTTTTATGCTTATTTCGCCGGTTTAGCAGACCTTTGCGGCCCAAGTTTCGTACATACATTTTAAGTAAAAGACCTGATCACATATGCCTATTCTCATATTTTTCCTTGCTCATTGGTTCCTTTCCCTTTTTTGCCAAACGTTTTTCCTTCACCGGTATTCATCTCACAAGATGTTTACGATGAATAAATTCTGGGAAAGGGTTTTCTACGGATTAACCATTATTACCCAAGGTGCATCATTCCTGAACCCAAGAGCATATGCGATCATGCACCGCATGCACCATGCGTACAGCGATACAGAGAAGGATCCGCATTCACCTCACTTCTTCAAGGATGTTTGGCATATGACCATGCACACCAAGGATATTTACATCAATTACGTAAATCACAAAATAGAGCCGGATAAAGCTTTCCAGGGAAATTATCCTGAGTGGAAGCTGATTGATAAGATCGGTGATTCATGGATCGTACGGATTCTCTTCGGTGTACTCTATGTGTTATTTTATGTAAAATTTGCAACTTCTCCGTGGATGTATGCTTTATTGCCTATCCATTTTTTCATGGGCCCGATACATGGTGCTATTGTAAATTGGTGCGGGCACAAATACGGCTATCGGAATTATGATAACCACGATCACAGTAAAAACTCCCTGCCATTGGATTTCCTTTTGTTAGGAGAGCTTTTTCAGAACAACCACCACAAAAGCCCCAACAGCATCAATTTTGCAAAAAAATGGTTTGAATTTGATCCTACATACCCGGTAATTTGGGTGCTCAATAAAATGCGTATCATCAGGATCACAAGGCCCGATGGCTTATCTGTTTCTTAAAAACAGCATATGCTAAGGCTGCTTTTTTCCATAATACTGTTTCTGATTTCCTTGCTGGTTGTATTTCGTGCACCCACTAATTTCTTTTGGCTGTTTGCTGTCGCTGTAACTTCCTATCCTTACATCGGCATGTTGGTATCTGCTCTTTCTTTTTATTTAGGAGCAAGAGGCCAACGATTTCCTTTAGCTAATATGATTGTCAGCGGTGCTGCATTTCTGATCTTTTCCTTGCCTGTTTTGGCTGCGTTCAGTCAGATATATTCTGTTCCCAAAGAAATGGCCGGAAAATTCCCGGTAAAGAATGAAAACAGCATGCCTGATGTTTTCGATTTCTTTGAAATGTTTGATGATAACCTGCATACCCCTTATTATAGTCTCGTTTATAAAGAGATAGACAGCATAAAACTGATGGCAGATTTTTATCCCTCCGTTACCGGGAACGTTGCTCCGCTCGTAATCGTTATCCACGGTGGCTCGTGGCGCAGCGGTGATAATAAGCAATTGCCGGAAATGAACAGTTACCTCGCTTCTAAGGGTTATAACGTTGCAGCCATTAATTACAGGCTGGCACCTGCATATAAAGCTCCTGCTCCCGCAGAAGATACGAGGGATGCTATAAATTATTTTCTCCAGCGCTATCGCCATTATAAAATAGATACGGATAATATTTTCCTTCTTGGACGCTCAGCGGGCGGGCAAATTGCATTGAGTACGGCATACGAACTGGATTTTAAAGGAATAAAAGGGGTGGTGAGTTATTATGGCCCCGCAGATATGGTTTGGGGCGGCCAGGTAAAAGTGAGCCCCCTTGTTTTGAATACAGATCAAATTTATAAAGATTATTTCGGCGGATCTTATAACCAATTCCCGGAAAAGTTTAAAGAAAGCTCAGCCATCGATCATGTAAATTCCCAATCGCCTGCTACCCTGATGATACACGGCAGGATTGATCCGTTGGTATCCTTTCAGCATCCTGTAAGATTAAGGAAAAAGCTGGATTCCCTGAAAGTGAAAAATTACTTTTTAGCCCTACCTTTTGCTACACACGGTTGCGATTACAGTCTGAAGAGTCCTGCAGGACAAGTTAGTACTTATGCGGTTGAAAGGTTTTTAAATTCTGTAACCCAACGAAGATAACCCAAAGGCCACTTTTTGAAAAAGGTTAGCATTTCCCCCCCCCTGTTTGTCCCATATTTTACTAATAATTAAATTGCATATAACTATTTGGCTATATTTATAATTATTTTTATTTATTATAAACGACCAAATAAGCTTATGAAAAAAATTGCCTTAGCTGTCTTTATACTTTTTACCATTATTAACGTTAATGCTCAATGCTGGCAGGCCGTAGCTCCCGGTTCGGACCATACAGTTGCTATAAAAAGCGGTGGCACGCTTTGGGCTTGGGGGTATAATTTATACGGTCAAGTAGGCGATGGCACCACCACTACCCGAACTTCACCTGTACAAATAGGCTCAGGTAACAACTGGGCCTCTGTTGCTGCGGGAGAATCTTATAGTATTGCCATAAAAACAGACGGTACACTTTGGACTTGGGGAAGAAATCAATGGGGGCAGTTAGGCGATGGTACTACTACAAATCAATCTGCGCCTGTTCAATTAGGAGTTGCTACAGACTGGGCTTCTGTTACTGCAGGGAATTACCATACGCTTGCTATAAAAACGAGTGGTACACTTTGGGCTTGGGGATATAATGCTTCCGGACAATTGGGGATTGGTAATACCACTAATCAATTTTTGCCTGTGCAAATAACGGGAACCGATTGGGTTTTCATTAGTGCGGGGGGACATTATACTTTTGCAAGAAAAACCGGTGGCACACTTTGGGCATGGGGC
>JBGTJG010000416.1:0-2943 GCA_041745235.1 Ferruginibacter sp.
CACATATTATACTCAGGCTTAGGTGGCCACGGAAATGTTTTCTTTTCCATGGCGTTAGATAATGATGAGAATGAATTTGAATATGAAGCTTTGTTTTACGGTACAGAAGACGTAAGGAAAACATACATCAGTCAGTGCGCAGAGAAAAACATTGTGTGGTATGCGGTAAAAAAAACTTTTAAAATTGATCTGTTATATTATGTCAGGCTCTGGAAATTTATTTTAAAAAGCAATCCTGACGTAGTTTTTCTTCATGGCAGCTCCTATATAATACCGGCGAAGCTAGCCTCCTTTATTTGGAGAAGAAAGTTTAAAATCGTAATCCGCGAAACACAGGCGAACCATTTGAAAACAAAACTGCAATGGATAGCCCTCGGGGTAGGAATGCAGCTTGCAGATCACATCGTATGCCTTACGGAAGAATTTAAAGAGCAAATTCAAAAAAAACTAAAAGTTTTTTACAGAAAAGAAAAGATCAGCGTAATTTCTAACGGTATAGATCTGGGTTTATACAAGCCCTGCCTTAAACCGGCGAGAAAAGAAATAGTGGTTGGTATGCAAAGCAGGTTGGTGAAGATAAAAGATCATACAACATTACTGAAGGCATTTGCTTTATTATCAGTTGATAATCCGGAGATAAGATTAAAAATAGCCGGTGATGGTGAAACCCGGGAAGATCTGGAAAAACTTGCATCAGAACTCAGAATCTCTGAAAAAACAGAATTTACCGGCATGATCTCTGAAAAAGATCTCGTAGTTTTTTTGCAAAATCTGGAAATTTACGTGCATGCGTCCTTCGGGGAAACCATGAGTACGTCTATAATGCAGGCAATGGCGTGCAGACTGCCTGTTATTGCTTCAGAAGTAAACGGGATAAATAACATGATCATAAACGGGGACACAGGAATTCTTATTCCTGTACTGGATGAAAAAAAACTTGCCGGGGCTATTCAAACATTTCTTTTAAATATACCTTATAAAGAACAGCTTGCCGAAAACGCTTATCAGTATGCCTGTATAAATTTCTCAAACAGGAAAATGATGCATGCATATAAAAAAATATTTTATTCTGAAGCCTGATTGCCTGGCTGAAGCAAAAAAAACTCATTAAATTAGGCTGATATCCATCTTATTTTAGGTTTCTTGCACCCTTAATACCCACCATGATAAAAGAATTCTTCAAAAAATATGCGGTTTACTTTCAAAGATTTACCGGAAATTATGATCTTGTAAAGGTCCAGTCAATAGAACAGGTTACAGAATACCGACGGCTTAAAACTGAAATGGAACTGACACATCCTGAAAACCCTGCATTATTCGGCTCCAAAATTTATTCTCAAACAGATGAGGATGGAATTATTCACGAAATATTTAATCGAATTCCCAATAATAAGATATTTTTGGAAATCGGCATTCAGACCGGCATTGAGTGCAATTCATTGAATCTGCTGCTGAACGGCTGGAAAGGAACGTGGATAGAAGGCAGCTCTAAATACTGTAAAAAAATAGAAGATGTACTCGGAGGAAGGTCATTTAAAGGGAAGCTGAATGTTGTAAATTCTTTTGTGGATCGTGACAATGTGGTTGAGCTTTTCCGAGATTCTTTTAAATTTTTTGAAACAGAAGAAATTGATTTTTTTTCCCTTGATATTGATGGTAACGATTATTATATCGCAGAAGAATTATTCAATAAAAAAATATACCCCAAAATGCTTTGCGTGGAGTACAATGCAAAGTTTCCGCCGCCGGTAAGCCTTACTATAAAGTATGACAAAACACATGTATGGGATTATTCAGACTACATGGGATGTTCGCTGCAGGCTTATGCAGATCTTTTTGAACAACACGGCTACAGCCTGGTTTGTTGTAATATTCCGGGGATAAACGCATTTTTTGTTCGGCAGGAATTTGCACATCTTTTTAAAAAATACAATATTAAAGAATTATACCAGCCATACAGGTATTATCTGAGTCCTTTCACTTTGCCCCAAACTGCAACACTGAGATTTTTAAAAAACCTTTTAGAATCCTTTCAGAAAGGAAGCCGTACTGCTGAATGAAAAAAAGAATTTTAATAGATGCTACTACAGTATCCGATCGGTTTGATGGCTTGTCTCAGTACATAATAAATCTGCTGAAAAACTTTCCGGATGCTGCTTTTGAGAAGTTTGAGTTTTCTGTGCTGATCAATAAAGGAGTTAATAATGCAGAGTTGGGAGAGTTATTAAGTGCAGGAAAATTTAAAGTAATTCAGGAAAAAATTGCACCCATCGGCCCACGGAGAGATATTGATATGTTTCGTTTCTCCCGAAAGTATAAAGGAAAATTTGATGTCTTTCACAGCACGTCCAACCAATATCCGATCTTTATAAAAAACGGCATTGCCACAGTGCATGACATAACATTTGAGCGCTATTTTGATGAGGGTTGGGATAAGCTGCAGATTGCAAGGAACTATCTCAGAATGGTAATTAAAAAGGCGCTGTCATGTGCGGGGTCCGTTATAGCAATCTCACAATCTACTAAAAATCAGTTAATAGAAACTTACGGTTCTATAGAAGGAATTGAAAACAAAATTGATGTTGTCTACCAGGGTTGGGAACATGTTGCCGTTGATTTAAATAAAATTAAAATTGAAGAGCAAAACAATTACGGGAAATATTTTTTCTATGTAGGAACGACCCGTAAGCATAAGAATATGAAAAAACTGCTGGAAGCCTTTTGTCTTTCAGTGAATGACCTTCCGAATATTAATCTTGTGCTCAGCGGCAGCGATTCATACCTGGATAAAGAAGATTTAAAAACAATAGCGTCTATTAATAAAAGCGGTGAGCGGGTTATTTTTACGGGCTACGTTTCTAAAGATAAATTGCAGTCCCTGTTCCGAAATTCATATGCATTTATATTCCCGTCTCTTTCGGAAGGTTTCGGATTGCCTGTGTT
>JBGTJG010000417.1:0-5129 GCA_041745235.1 Ferruginibacter sp.
AAAGAAAGATAACCCTTGAGCTTCTTGGATATCCTGAAAACAGCGTCGGCAGGCTGATGACACCGGATTACGTTTACGTTCATGAATACAATACTGTAGCAGAGGTGCTTGATATTATCCGCAGATGGGGCACAAACAGCGAAACGATCGATGTTATTTATGTGATCAATGCTGCCGGAGAACTCATTGATGATATCAGGATCAGAGACTTCATTATGGCTTTGCCTGAAGTAAAAGTAAGTGACCTGATGGATGAAAGATTTACGGCGCTCAAAGTAAATGATGATCAGGAGATAGCGAGCGAGGTTTTTAAAATGAACAACAGGAATGCCTTACCTGTTACTGATGAAAATAATATTTTGCTTGGCATTGTTACTATAGATGATATATTATGGGTGGCACAGGAAGAATTCACTGAAGATATCCAGAAAATAGGCGGTACAGAGGCGCTCGAAGAACCTTATTTGGATATCAGTATTCCCAAGCTTATAAGGAAAAGGGCGAGCTGGCTGGTTATACTTTTCCTTGGCGAAATGCTTACCGCTACTGCCATGCAATATTTTCAGGCAGAAATAGAAGCAGCAACGGTATTGGCGTTGTTCATACCCCTTATAATGAGCAGTGGTGGCAACAGCGGCTCGCAAGCAAGCACTCTTATCATACAGGCTATGGCGCTGGGCGAACTAACTATATCAGATTGGTGGCGGGTAATGCGCAGAGAACTTATTTCCGGATTTTCACTTGGTATTATCCTGGGAACGATCGGTTATTTACGGATCGTTTTCTGGCAAAACCTGCACATTTTTAATTACGGCGTGTATTGGCAACTTATTGCAGCTACTATTTTCTTCTCTCTCATCGGCATTGTATTATGGGGAAGTCTGATGGGTTCGATGTTACCTCTTATTCTGAAAAAATTAAAATTCGATCCAGCTGCTTCTTCTGCACCGTTTGTAGCTACACTTGTAGATGTTACCGGTATACTGATATATTTTTCTGTTGCCTACATTTTTCTTAAAGGAATCTTGTTATAAGTTCCCGCGGTTATCTGAAGTAAATGAAAATAGGTAACCATCGATATTTTTAATAATTTTACAGGCTTAAATTTACCCTTCACTTAACGATTATAATATGTGCGGAATTGTAGGATATACCGGGCCTAAACAGGCTTACCCTGTCATTCTTAAAGGCTTGAAAAGACTTGAATACAGAGGATATGACAGCAGCGGCGTAGCGCTGCTTCACGACGGCAAACTTGATGTTTATAAGAAAAAAGGCAAAGTGGCAGAACTGGAAGAGCTGCTGGTTGGTCGTGAGCTTAATGCAAATATCGGAATTGGCCACACCAGGTGGGCCACACACGGTGAACCTAATGACCGAAATGCACATCCGCACTCCTCTGCATCCGGAAGGCTGGCTATTATTCATAACGGCATCATCGAAAACTATGCGCAGCTCAAATCAGAACTGCTTAAAAAAGGGTACACATTTACCAGTGATACAGATACAGAAGTTCTGCTCAATTTTATAGAAGATATTCAAAAAAATACCGGTGGTACAGTAGAAGAAGCGCTCCGGATTGCATTGAAAAGAGTTACGGGGGCTTACTGTATTTTATTGCTGGATCGTGAAGATCCTGAAACAATAATAGCAGCCCGAAAAGGCAGCCCATTAGTGATAGGGATTGGTAAGGGTGAGCATTTTCTTGCCAGCGATGCATCACCGATCATTGAATACACCAAAGAAGTGGTTTATGTAAATGATTATGAACTGGCAATCGTAAGGCCCAATGAACTTATTCTTAAAAATATCGGGAACGAAAAAATTACGCCATTCATTACTAAGCTGGATATGGAGCTGGCGGCAATAGAAAAAGGCGGTTATGATCATTTCATGCTGAAGGAAATTTTTGAGCAACCGGGTACTATTCATGACTGTCTGAGAGGCAGATTAAATGGAGAAGCCGGATGGATTAACCTCAGCGGCATTGATGATAACATAGAGCAACTTAAAAAAGCAAGTCGTATTTTGATCATAGCGTGCGGTACGAGCTGGCACGCCGGTTTGGTTGCGGAATATATAATTGAAGAGCTTTGTCGCATACCTGTAGAAGTAGAATATGCATCTGAATTCCGTTACCGAAATCCGATAGTTAATCCCGGAGATGTCATCATTGCAATTTCACAAAGCGGTGAAACAGCGGATACCCTTGTGGCTTTGGAGAAGGCAAAAGAAAACGGTGCATTTATTTTCGGTGTGGTGAATGCTGTTGGTTCTTCCATAGCCCGCATCTCCCATGCAGGAGCATATACACATGCCGGCCATGAAATAGGTGTGGCGTCTACAAAAGCTTTCACCGGCCAGCTTGCAGTGCTGATGATGATCGCATTGAAGATAGGAATCGAAAAAGGAACCATCACTGAAGAACGCTATCGACTTCTTGTGACTGAATTGGCTGACGTGCCGGAGAAAGTAAGTGCTATCCTGAAAAATACCGTTGAACTGCAAAGAATTGCCCTTAAGTATCAGAACGCAAAAGACTTTTTATTTCTGGGCAGAGGATACAATTTCCCCATAGCACTGGAAGGAGCCCTCAAGCTTAAAGAAATTTCTTACATACATGCTGAGGGTTATCCTGCAGCTGAGATGAAACATGGTCCTATTGCTCTTGTAGATGAAGACCTGCCGGTAGTATTTATTGCAACTAAAGATTCTTATCACGAAAAGATCGTGAGCAATATGCAGGAAATTAAAGCCCGCAAAGGAAAGATCATTTCCATAATTACCGAAGGTGATGAAATAAGTCCTACTCTCAGCAATGATGTTTTCAGTATTCCTGTAGCAGATGAATTAATTGCACCCATTCTCAGTGTTATCCCTTTGCAATTGATTGCTTATTATATCGGTATTGCCAAAGGGATAGATGTAGATAAGCCCCGCAATCTCGCAAAAAGTGTGACAGTGGAATAATTAATAGTTATTAATTAATAATTATTAATTTCATCTGAGATGAATAATATACAGACACATCCCGTAAAGGATCTGGGTTATAATTTTATTGACGCAAAGTATATACCCGAGGGTGGAGATGAATACTACCTAAGAAATATTCAGAATGAAGGCAGATCCGATTACCGTGCCCTCACGACGCAGGAGCTGGATACGCTTGTACACAACAGGAATACTTCTGATAATTGGAACAACATTCTTGTATATGAAAATTTTGATGCTACCCTCGTAAAAAACTGCAAATTTTTCGGGCTTGTCCGCATAGGTGCATTACAACCTCTCTACAGAGAATTTCATAATTTCAGAATGGCTGTTGGCTTATACAACAGCACGGTTATCAGTTGTGATATAGGAGATAATATTTGTATCGACAATGTGAATTACCTCAGTCATTATATCATATCTAACGATGTGATGATAGCCAACGTAAATGAATTAGCTACAACAGATTACTCAAAATTCGGGAACGGCATACTCAAAGAGGGTGAAGATGAAAAGAACAGGACATGGGTAGAGGTATGCAATGAAAACGGGGGCAGAAGTATATTACCCTTCAATGGTATGCTGCCGGGAGATGCATATCTGTGGACAAAATACCGGGACGATGATGCCCTGATGGAGCAATTCAAAAATTTTACTCAAAAGGAACTGGATGATAAAAGAGGGTATTATGGCAAAATAGGTGAGCGTACAGTGATTAAAAACTGCGGCATCATTAAAGATCTTTGGATCGGGAGCGATGCCTATATTAAAGGCGCAAACAAAATAAAGAATGTAACGATAAACAGTGACGCTCTTCGTAAATCTCAGGTGGGTGAAGGTTGCGAACTGGTAAATGGTATTGTAGGCTATGGCTGCAGGATATTTTACGGCGTAAAAGCAGTGCGGTTTATAATGGCATCCCATTCGCAATTGAAATACGGTGCACGACTGATCAATTCTTATCTCGGAAATAATTCAACTATTTCCTGTTGTGAAGTTTTGAATTCACTGATATTTCCGTCTCACGAACAGCACCATAATAATTCTTTTTTATGTGCTTCTCTGATAATGGGTCAAAGCAATATAGCCGCCGGTGCAACTATTGGCAGTAATCACAACAGCCGCAGTGCTGATGGTGAGATTCATGCAGGGCGGGGATTTTGGCCGGGGTTGTGTGTAAGTCTGAAGCATAATTCTAAATTTGCTTCATTTACCATTATTGCAAAAGGTGATTTTGCATCTGAGCTTAATATCCCTATTCCTTTCAGTCTGATCAGCAACGACGTGGCTAATGATCAACTTGTAGTTATGCCCGCATACTGGTTCATGTATAATATGTATGCATTGGAAAGGAATACATGGAAATACAAGGATAGGGACAAACGCACCGAGAAAATTCAATTAATAGAATACCATTATCTGGCACCGGATACCATCAATGAAATATGGAGTTCAGTTCATTTACTAGAAAAACTATCCCCGGATAAATCAGGTTCAGCAATAACGGAGGGTTGGGAAAATGCATCACGTAAAACGACGATCATTAAAATTCCTCAATCAATTAAAGTTTATAAAGAACTTATTCAATACTACGGGATGTATTCTTTGATCACGGCATTTGAAACGGGTGATCATGCTGATTTTAACAGTTTTAAAAAATCATTGCCGGAAAAACTGCAGCGTACCGAATGGTTAAACATCGGAGGGCAGTTAATGACACTTGCATCTGTGAGAAAATTGAAGAAAGATATAATTTCAGGTAGCCTGGCTAGTTGGAATGATATTCACACCAGGTATCGTGAACTTGGTGCAGAATATGAAAAGGATGTTCTTGAGCATGCCTGCTGCTCTCTTTTAGAAGTGCTTAACATTACGTTCAAACAATTTACCCCCGCTTTGTTTAAAAAATTACTTGAAGAAACCGTTGCTACAAAGCAATGGATGGCGGATGGCATTTTTAAGTCGCGGGAAAAAGATTACACCAATGCTTTTCGTAAAATGGTATATGATAATAACGAAGAAATGAATCAGGTATTAGGCAAGCTTGAAGACAACAGTTTTTTACAATCCCAATATGAGGCGCTGGAAAATTTCAAAGAAAAGATAAAAGACATTGAGAAAAAGCTGAAATTATAGAG
>JBGTJG010000418.1:0-8097 GCA_041745235.1 Ferruginibacter sp.
GGAATTGGAAATTCATCATGCAAGTTATTAATCCTATGAAAACATTATAATAAAGCTGGTTTTAGGGTTTTATTAGGGTAAAACGGAAGTTTAATACTTCCGTTTTTTTGTTGTTATGAATTAGCGCTAATCCTTCTTAAAATCAGCGTAAATCCGGGCAATTCGGAAGGAGTTACCTAAGCAACAACTCACACGGTTTAATCCCCGTTTGCTTTTTAAATGCAGTGCTGAAGTGGGAAATTGAAGAGTAGCCCAGAAGATGAGAAACTTCTGTAACGCTCAGGCCTTTTTCATACAGGAGATATTTTGCATGCTCCATTCGCTGGCTCTGGTAAAAATCAAATATGGTTGTACCGAATATTTCCTTAAAGCCTTTTTTGAGATAGCATTCGTTGATAGCAACTTTCCGGCTGAGGGCTTTTATGGTGATGGGTTCACCGATATGATCTAGCAATATTTCACGAGCCTTAATAATCTTATTCCGGTCATCTTCATTAGCCAGAAATTTACAGGTAAAAGTTTGTTCGTCCTTTTCGCCGAGCATGCAATCCATACTGTATAACAAAAGGATCTGCATTTGTGCATTCACGAAAATATTGGCGGGTGTATCTGTATAAGTATGGTTTAGCAGCGCTTCTATGGCCATGCGAGTTTTACCGCAAAGGGGCAGCATTTTGCTGAAGGAAGTCGGATGTGTAAAAGAGATCACCTGATCTGAAAGTGTTTCAGGAGTTTTATTTGTTTTTACAAATTGCTGCAGGTAAGAAGGGGAAAAGCTGAAGCTGAGCACATCTATACTATCTGCTTTATCTGAGCAATTCCTCGTGCTGTTCAGCTTGCAGGAATCACATTCTGTTTGTTTTTGACGGCAATATACATTTCCGCTCACGCAAAATTTAAGTTCAAGCGTATTAGCCGCTTCCTCATTTTTTTTAAATTGATAAGCTAGGATCCCTGTATCATCTATAGACCACTGCGGCAGTCTTTTGTACCTTTTTATTGAATAATGCACCGATCCGGGAACTGTACGCGTAGCTTCATGGAGAACTTGCATGTCTTCGTGTAAAACAGGTTGCCGCTGAGCTATAGAGAGAATATCTTGAAATTGGGCAGTCATTAACTGCAAAATTACTTAAGAAAAGACAAACCGGATAATGTTAATGAAGATTTAACAACTAAAGTTTAAACATTGATATTGGCAGATCAAACTATTTTTCTTTTAAATAAAGCAAAACTGTTTTATAAGGTTTTTCAGGAGTGTATTTATCATTAATAATGAAATAGCCGTTTTTATAGACTGCTATACCTTCCCAGTTGTATCCGGCATACTCTTTTGGAAATTCCCAAAGCGGCTTCCATGAAAATTTGAAGTTTTTGTATTTAAGTTGTACAAGTCTGCAATAATTGCCGTAACCCGAATCATCAAGGATAAGTTTATTACTTATATCGCCCGCATATGGCCTGTAGACTGTATCAGCTCCACCGCCTTTGTAAAAATAATTGATTGCTGTAAATTTATTTTCGCCGGTGGAGGTAATATCCGTTAGTCGGAAAGGGAGCCGCTGTAATTTAAAATGATGAAACCTGCCAATTTCGGTGAATTGAGGGATTATTCTTAAAACCTGATTATAATTTGTAAAATAATTAAATTCAAAAAATGCTGCCATGATGTTTGTTTCCAGCATAGTCAATGCTTCAAATCCCGCATTATAAATATGTAAGCTATCTACAGTGACCGGTTTTGGCATAGAAATAAAAAAATCAGTATAAAGAATCAATGCGGTATCGTTTATCTGTCCTTTGAGTAAATAGCAGTTCAGAGATGCTGTAGTTGTTTCTATAGAAAAATAAACATCATTGCCATTCATTACAATTGCCTCCAGCCCTTCATATTCATCCCCTTTCCTGTTAATTCTTTCTCTCAGCCACTCCAAATTATATACATGAAATTTTTTGTAAGGCAGAATGTATGCCGTGTCGGTTATTTTCTTTTCAAGATCTGCGAGCTTTATTGAATATAGCTTCGCCTCTGCACTGTCCTGCAGGCGGCTTTCGGACATGAGGTAAAGATTTTCTTTTTGTATAGACAATCCTGAGAATTGGTTATCGTAATCAGATATTTCCGCCGGCAGAGAAATATTTAAAACTGTAAAATTCTTTTTTTGCCCAAGAGCAGTCAAGCATAGAAAAAAGAGAACGAAGACCCAAAGTAATTTCATGGCAAATTATTTCTCAATTACCTCCATGGCTACTCTGAAACCTATGTTTGCGGCAGTAGAAACATATTTTGTTTCAGACGCAATTGTTACGCCCCAAGCCGGGTCAGAATAGCTACCGCCTTTTGCTACGCCTTTTTCACTGATCATTTCTGCTACATTGCCGCTCATGCTGTACATACCGTAAGAGCTCGGGAAAAATGATTTTACAGGGGATGTGATTTTAGTCCTTATCACAACCACAGGATCTTTTGCTTCTTCATATTTGCCTTTTTTGTTTTTTTGAAGGATATAATCTTCCTGAAAATTACACAATGCCATGCCCCGATTATTCCTGATAAAACCTGTGCCCCAAGGATATTGTTTTTTACTGTCGCCGCCGTTAGCGGCCAGGGTCCATTCTTCCCGTGTAGGTAAACGAAAAATTACCTTATTATATTTCCGGGTCCCATCTGCGTTGTAAGTATCCGTAAGCCATTGGCAATACCGCAATGCATTTTCGTAAGATACCCCTACAAGAGGGTAGTTTGTGTAAGCAGTGTGGGTGAGATAAAATGAGGCAAAGGGTCTGATTTTTGCCCAAACTGCAGTATCCGGATAAGCTGCCTTATAAGCCGAAATATTCTGTGATAATGAAGAGAGGTAAAGCAGATAGTCGCTGTTGGACACTTCGTATTTATTCAGATATAGCCCACTTTTTATTTTCGCGAATGATCTTTCTACATTTTTCGCATTGAAAACAACCGGCGCTTCATTAAAAGAGAGGAATGAAAAAGCTGCGATGAAAATTGAGAGTCTTTTCATAAAAATTATTGTATCCAAATGTAACTATTATAACCTTCCTAACCACAAAATCACAGATTTCGAATCGTTTCAGGCAAGTATTTCATACCCTTCTTACTGTGCAAAAATGGTATAAAACACTGCGCTTTTAATTAGAAAAAACCCTTATTTTTCTGTACCTTTGCCGCAGGTCACATTATCAAGATTATAACTATTTATGAGTATAGAAAATGAAGTAGCGGAAGTGGATATTATGCCCGCCTATGAGGCAGACAGCATACAGGTTTTAGAAGGACTTGAAGCTGTGCGTAAACGGCCCGCAATGTACATCGGGGACATCAGCGAGAAAGGTCTCCATCACTTGGTTTACGAGGTTGTAGATAACTCCATAGATGAAGCGCTTGCCGGCTGGTGCAAAAATATTACCGTTACCATTCACGAAGACAATTCCATATCCGTGCAGGATGATGGCCGCGGTATTCCTACCGGGATGCATACAAAGGAAAACCGCAGTGCGCTCGAGGTCGTAATGACGGTCTTGCATGCGGGCGGTAAGTTTGATAAAGGCTCGTATAAAGTTTCCGGCGGTTTGCACGGTGTAGGCGTGAGTTGTGTAAATGCACTCAGCAAGAAATTACTCGTTACAGTAGACCGTGAAGGCAAAAAATTTGAACAGGAATACGGCATTGGTATCCCTAAATACCCGGTAAGGGAAATAGGAACAAGTACTACAAACGGTACGCACGTTCATTTTTGGCCGGATGATACCATTTTTACCACTTCAGAATACAAAAAGGATATATTAGAAGGCCGCCTCCGAGAGCTTTCTTTCCTTAACAGAAAGATCAATATCATTCTTAATGACCTTCGGGAAATAGATGACAACGGTAAAACTTATACCAAAACATTTTACAGTGAAGGGGGTATCGTAGAGTTTGTAGAATTGCTTGATAAGAATGCGAATCGGCATGCCTTGATTCCTGCAGTAATTTATTGCGATGGATACGATCCAAAAAGTAACGTAGCAGTGGAAGTAGCAATGGTGTACAACGCCGGCTATTCTGAACATATTTTCAGCTATGTAAATAACATTAATACTATAGAAGGGGGTACCCACGTTGCGGGTTTCAGAAGAAGCATAACCCGTGTGTTTAAAAGCTACGGTGATAAGAACGGGATGTTTGAAAAAGCTAAGGTGGCCATTGAGGGTGATGATTTCCGTGAAGGTATCTCTGCTATCATTTCTGTGAAAGTGCCGGAGCCGCAGTTTGAAGGACAGACAAAAACCAAATTGGGTAACAGTGAGGTAATGGGTATTGTGGATGTGACGCTCAGCCGTGTTTTAGAAGCCTACCTGGAGGAAAATCCCAAAGATGCTAAGACCATCATACAAAAAGTAATATTGGCCGCTCAGGCCCGTGCCGCAGCTAAGCGTGCAAGGGATATGGTGCAGCGCAAAAGTGTACTGGTTGGTGGTGGATTGCCGGGTAAGCTGGCAGATTGTTCTGATAAAGATCCGGGTAAATGTGAGTTGTTCCTTGTAGAGGGTGACTCCGCGGGTGGTACGGCAAAGCAGGGCCGTGACAGAAGTTTCCAGGCGATACTACCGTTGAGGGGAAAGATCCTTAACGTAGAGAAGGCAATGGAGCATAAGATCTACGATAATGAAGAGATCAGGAACATGTTTACTGCACTCGGTGTGAAAATAGGAACGGCAGAAGATGCGAAAGCATTGGATGTTTCAAAGCTGCGTTACCACAAGCTTATCATTATGACGGATGCGGATGTAGATGGAAGTCACATTGCTACGCTCATTATGACCTTCATCTTTCGCTACATGAAACAATTAGTAGAGAATGGAAATATATATATTGCGCAACCACCGCTTTACCTTGTAAAAAAAGGTAAAGAACAGGAATATGCCTGGACGGATGAAGAGCGTAAAATAGCGACAGCAAGAATCGGCGGAGGTAAAGATGACAGTGTGAACGTTCAGCGGTATAAAGGTCTCGGTGAGATGAATGCTGACCAATTGTGGGAAACTACTATGAATCCTGCCACCAGAACATTAAAGCAGGTTACATTAGATAGTCTTACAAATGCTGACAGTGTGTTTACTATGCTGATGGGGGATGAAGTTCCGCCAAGGAGAGAATTTATTGAAACGCATGCTAAGTATGCTAAGATAGACGTCTAAAAAGCAGACAAAAGACGTAAGAACAAAGACATAAGTAAGGCTAGATTAATTTCGGGCTTTTTTATTCGTGTTTATCCTTCTTATTCGTGGCAAAAGATTTTCTTTCACATTAACTTTGAGGAATGGACAATAACGACATTCTCAAAAAACTCCGTGTAGCACTTTCATTAAAGAATGATGATATCATAGAAATACTTTCGCTCGTAGATTTTCAAATAACAAAAGGCGCACTTGGAGATATGTTCAGAAATCCCGATCAGCCGGGTTATGTAGAAGCGCAGGACCAGGTGTTAAGGAATTTTTTGAATGGATTGATCATTTATAAAAGGGGGAAATTACCAGAACCTAAAAAAGTCATAAGGGATTAGATATTAATAATTAGTGCTGATTCTTATTTCGCCCTATCATATTGCTCGGGCCATTTCACATCATCTCCCAATTCTCTTGCAGCATGCAAAGGAAAGTAGGGATCCCGCAAAAACTGCCTTGCCATAAAAATAAGGTCAGCCTGCTCATTTTGTAATATTCCTTCTGCCTCTGCAGCAGTAGTGATCATTCCCACAGCGCCGGTGAGGATATTGGCTTCCTTTTTAATTTGTGCCGCCAAGGGAACCTGGTATAATGGCACTGCTGTTATTTTCTGATCACGGTAGTTACCGCCGGAAGAACAATCTATCAGATCAACTGTTGCTTCTTTTAATAATTTGCACAAAGCAACTGAATCATGTTCACTCCAGCCACCCTCTACCCATTCAGTAACAGAAATGCGTACAAAAAGCGGCATGTTATAACCGATCACCTTGCGTACACTTTCCACAATCTGCAATAAGAACCTGCACCTGTTCTCAAAACTGCCCCCGTATTCATCAATACGCTTATTACTGAGGGGAGATAAAAATTCATTGATCAGATAACCATGTGCAGCATGTATCTCTATCACTTTAAAGCCGGCGTCCATTGATCTCCGTGCTGCCTTACCAAAATCGAATATGCATTGCTTTATATCCTGCAGGCTCATTTCTTCCGGGCGAGCATAATCTTCCGCGTAAGGAATTTCCGAAGGCGCCATAGTTTGCCAGCCACCGTCTTTTTCCTTTAATAATTTGCTGCCCAGCCACGGTGCATTATGGCTTGCTTTTCGCCCCGCATGTGCAAGTTGAATTCCCGGGACAGAACCCTGTTTTTCAATAAATGCGGTGATTCGTGACAGCTCATCAATATGCTCATCTTTCCAAATTCCGAGGTCACCGGGCGAAATTCTGCCTTCCGGAGACACTGCCGCCGCCTCAGTAAAAATAAGGCCGGCACCGCCAATTGCCCTGCTTCCCAAGTGAACAAGATGCCAATCATTGGCAAAACCATCCTCAGATGAATATTGACACATCGGTGAAACCACGATACGGTTTTTCACGTTAATGTTCCTGATGGTCAACGGATTAAAGAGTAAAGACATATTATTTTAATTTTAAAAACCAGGAATACTTCATCCTGATATTTCTGATGCGGTCCTAAAAATCACCGCAATTACAAACTTAGTTTTTCTCAGTTGGTTTACACTGAAGTTTATATATACACCTACGTGTATTAAGTTTTTTTGGTAAAACGGATTTATTACTTAGTTTTAACGTGAAGGAATACTTCAAACCCATTATTCATCAACAATAAAATCTATTTAAAATGGCAGAAAAACTAACAGCGTATTGCATGAAGACCAAAGAAAAAGGTGTTGACATGAAAGACGCGGTGATCACTAAAACTTCCCGCGGCGGTTACATGGCTCAGGGCAACGACGGTAAGGGTAACAAAATGACTACTATGCTTGCAGAAGCTAAAGCTTTGGCTTGTGTAAAGGAAGGCATAGCTAAAAAAGGATGGGATTAATCGATAATCTCAGGCCTTAGATATAACATTTAAGATTGAGCAGCCTTCGGGCTGCTTTTTCTTTGCAGTTATTAGTGGTAAATCCGTGTTACCTGCCTGCCGGCAGGCAGGTCTGTGGCTTATTTAGTTTTCGTTGTTAAGTTTGCGTCTCCGCGACTTCGCGGTTCACACTTTCCTTCGCTTTTGTCAGAAACCGGTGCATATCATTCATTGACCTTATATCTTCAATTACCAATATCCCGTTTTTCCCTACCTGTTTCAGCTTTGCTTTATTGGTACCTGTCTGCAAAAATTGCAACAACCTATTAAAAGTTTCACTTTGAAAGTATGGTGAGTCGGGGTTGCTCACAAAGAAGCATTTTAAAACTTCATTTTTAAGGAACATTTTTTCAAAGCCCAGCTCTACAGCTATTTTCCTGCAACGTACTGTAGTGAACAGGTCTTCAACAGGTGCGGGGATGGGCCCGAAACGATCCAGCATCTCAGCATGGAAATCCTGCAGGTCCTGCTCTGTTTCACAATTATCCAACCTGCTGTATAAGCTGAGGCGTTCAGTTATACTTTCAACGTAATCGTCCGGAATTAGGATTTCCAGATCGGTATCTATTGAACAATCCTTTACAAAATCATCCTGCTGCTGTATCTCTTCTTTAAACAGGTCACGGAATTCATTTCTTTTCAGTTCACGAATAGCTTCATCCAATATCTTTTGGTACATCTCAAACCCGATCTCCGCTATAAAACCGCTTTGCTCGCCGCCCAGCATATTGCCTGCGCCACGAATATCAAGGTCACGCATGGCAATTTGAAAGCCGCTGCCGAGGTCGCTGTATTGTTCAAGTGTATTAAGCCTTTTACGGCTATCGGAAGGAAGCGTACTTATAGGCGGGGCAAACAAATAACAGAATGCTTTCTTATTGCTCCTGCCCGCACGGCCACGCAACTGGTGCAGGTCACTTAAACCGAATTGATGTGCATTATTTACAATGATCGTATTTACGTTCGGAATATCTACGCCGC
>JBGTJG010000419.1:0-3271 GCA_041745235.1 Ferruginibacter sp.
AGAGAGTCGCCGCGAGGCTTACTGCCCATAAGCTGGAGCATACGGGTAAAGCTGTGCTTATAGCTGCTTGTATAAATATCATTCTCCCCCATAATGATCATGTAATACAGGTCGGCAGCTGTTAGCGGCTGGATGGCTTTCATCCGTACATTCAGGTTGCTTTCATCGTGCAGGGTATTGATGGGTGTAATAAAATGTGATTTCGCTTTTGTGTACAGCATATCCATTAGGCCATTGGCTCCGTAATAGGCCATAGGAGTATCCCGCAGTGGTGCTGCCATACGGCGGGCATAGGCAGTAGCAGTCCTTGCCAGCAGCTGATAATAACCTACGCTGTCATAAGTCTTTTCCCCGTCGCCCACATATTTTTTGATGCTGTCTATGGTTTGTTTTCCGGATAAGAGATCATCCAGGAAAGGAAAATAAAGCAGGGCATTATCTGTTCGGCTCAGGGCAGCTACTTGCATCACCATCTTATCTGTATTTCGGTGTATTAATTTTCCCACAGTGCTTGACTGAGACTGCGCATATGAATAAAATTGCACAGGGTTCAGGCGGGCAGCTTCTGCAATGAGGCTGTCAGCATAAGGTTCTTTTGCAAATGGTGCTATGGTCTGTAAAGTTTTCTCCGGGTTAAGGTGTGCATATTTGAGGTAAAGGATCGCATTAGCAGGATAACGATCTGCGCTGTCTGCAAAAACTGCTGCAGCTATTCTTGCTACCGGGTAAGTTGACTGTTCTAAAAAAGGGAGTATTGATCTGCCGTCTGCTTCAGCTTTCATCATTCTTTCTGCAGTGTACATCAGGGCAGGTAATTCTGCGGGTGTTATCTGGCGGGCAAGTGCTTTAACACGGAATGATGACAGCACATTGGCTATATATCGCAGGTAGCGGATCTTTTCATTATTGTTTGGAAACTGCAGGTCATTTTTCTCTATCCAGTTCCTCAATTCATTAGGCTTACGAAAAAGTGCTTCATTAACCTGGCTATTCACCGTTTCATTGCTACCTGCTCGTAAGAAGCCGTCTTCTTTTCCATCAAGCTTCTCGCATTTAATCTGCTCCCTTTTAATATCATCATGACGGCTTACGCGGCCTAGTGGTATATTATTGGTATCAGAAGGAGCTGCTTTCTGTTCCGGTGCCGCAGTGGCCTGAAAAAGTGATCCTAAAAGAATAATAATGAGTAAGCAGTGCTTCATATTGCGACAGTATATGCAAAGATGGTGCTATTTTCCCTGAAGATTGTTTTTCAGACTGTTATAAAACTCATTAAGTTCCCTTCTGCTTAACAATTTAATAATGTTATAACGTTCGCTTAACGCGGGTTTAGGTGGTACGGAAGGTTTAGTTTTGCTTAACCTATACAATATGAGCCTTTCCAAAAAAATACTTATTGCAGATGATGAGCCGGATATCCTGGAGATCCTTTCCTTTAACCTGAAGGAGGAAGGATACGAAGTTTTTACCGCCAAAAACGGCGTTGAAGCGTTGGAAAAAGCCGCCAAAACAAAACCCGATCTTATTATTCTTGATGTAATGATGCCGGGTAAAAACGGCATAGAAGTTTGTAATATTTTGCGTTCTCAACCGGCATATAACACGACGCTCATTATTTTCCTTACCGCAATGAGCGATGAGAGTGCCGAGATACAGGGATTGGAAACCGGCGCTGATGATTATATCACCAAGCCTATAAGCCCTAAAGTATTGCTGAGCAAAGTGAATGCGCTTTTCCGCAGACTGGGCAAAGAAGAAACGTCTGTGATTAAAGTGGGTGATTTTGAAATAGACCGTGAGAAATATATTGTAACCTTTCATAACTCCCAGATCATTCTTGCCCGTAAAGAATTTGAGCTGGTCTCATTGCTTGCATCCAAACCCGGGAAAGTTTTCCTGAGAAATGAGATACTGAACAGGATATGGGGAACAGAAGTGATCGTAGGAGACAGAACAATTGACGTGCACATCCGGAAAATCCGCCAAAAGATGGGAGTAGATTGCATTACAACCGTGAAGGGTGTGGGGTATAAATTTGAGATTTAGTTCGGTTGGCAGTTGACAGATTACAGTTGGCAGTCGGCACATGAAGCCCTTTCCCGACCCGGGCCCTTTGTAATAGTAAGTATATTCGTTAATGCTTTCAGCAAGACATCTATCCCCGCAACAATTATCTGCACTTACCGCAGCAATTCTTTCCATTCCCATCAGCATAGGAATATTTATTTTTAAACCGGAGTGGCATATCGCGGTATTGTCTTTCATCGTGATCTTTGCCGGCAGCTACGGCCTCATACTTTTTACGCTTCAGACATTTATTTACCGCAAAATAAAACTGATCTATAAACTCATCTACCAGACCAAGGCCACTAAGCGGGAAGAATTCTATTATAAAAACATACTCCCGCAGAAAGGAATAGACGAGGTAAGGGAAGACGTGGAGGCCTGGGCGGAGCAAAGAAAAGCAGAGATAGAAACCCTCCGGGCAAATGAGATCTTCAGGAAAGAATTTCTGCAGAACCTGAGCCATGAACTGAAGACACCCATTTTTGCCATACAGGGATATGTAGACACCTTGCTTAACGGAGCCTTACATAATGAAACAGTGAATGAAAAATTCCTTACCAATGCTTCCAGGAATGTAGACAGGCTTGTAAACCTGCTGGATGATCTTGATGAGATATCAAGGCTGGAAAGCGGACAGATGCAATTGAACCTGCGCCATTTTATTATTCAGGATCTTATAAAAGAAGTTTTTGAATCTCTGCTGATAAAGGCCGGGGAAAAGATTATCAAATGCAGAATAAAAAAGGGCTGCGAGTTCCCGCTAACCGTTCATGCAGATAAAGAAAAAATAAGGCAGGTATTCATTAACCTGGTGGATAATGCTATCAAATACGGAAAAGATAATGGCTATATAGAAGCCAGTTTTTATAATGTGGATGGCATAAATGTATTAACAGAAATAAGTGATGACGGCTATGGTATAGCTGCGGAACATCTGCCCAGGATATTTGAACGCTTTTACCGCACTGATCTTGCACGAAGCCGAAAGGCAGGAGGCAGCGGGCTGGGGCTCGCGATCTGCAAACATATCATAGAGGCGCACGGCCAAACCATACATGTAAGGAGTAAATCTGATGTGGGTACCAGTTTCGGATTTACGCTTCCTGCCAAAGGCGATTAATCAACTCAAAAAGCTACAAAAAAAGGGAGCATTAAAAATGCCCCCTTTACCTTTTAATTAAAAACGCATCCAAGAATACTGCAA
>JBGTJG010000420.1:0-2424 GCA_041745235.1 Ferruginibacter sp.
CGCCGGTGGCCCTATACAATCAGTAGCCAATATGGTAGATCAATTTCATGAAGGTATTCAATACAGGATATTCTGCGGTGCTACGGATTTGAACGGTGAGGAACTGGAAGGTATAGAAACCGGCAAATGGCTGAAGTACAACGATTACACGCAGGTTTGGTATGCAGATAAGGATGACATCAGCAAAACGATTACTACGCAGACGGAAAAAATAAAACCAGACGTGCTGTATATCATAGGCCTTTTTTCCTGGCATTTCAATACTGTACCAATGATATTCGGCACAGCTAAGAAAAAAATTCTTTCTGTGAGGGGTATGCTGCACCCGGGAGCATTATCCCAGAAGCAAATAAAGAAACATCTTTTCCTGGATGCATTAAAGATCACGGGCATCCAAAAAAAAATTATTTTTCACGCCTCTGATGAAGCGGAAGGAGAGTATATAAAAAAAGAATTCGGTAAGCAGGCCAAAGTTGAAGTAGCCTCTAATTTCGGAAAACTGGTTAAGAGACAAAAGGAATTAAACAAGGAAAAAGGAAAGATTAAGCTTTTATCAGTGGCGCTTATAAGCCCGATGAAAAATCATCTTGCAGTAATAAAAGCACTTGCTCATTGCACACAGCAAATAGAGTTTAATATCTTCGGGCCGGTAAAGGATTTTCCTTACTGGCAGCAATGCCTGCAGGCCATAAAATCTTTGCCCCCTAATATTACAGTGCAATACCACGGTGAGATTTCACCCAACAGTGTAGGAGCCGTACTTAACCTCAGTCATGTTTTTATCTTGCCCAGCAAAAGCGAAAATTTCGGGCATGCAATTTTTGAAGCCCTTTCCGCGGGAAAGCCGGTGATTACAAGCCATAATACGCCATGGAATGACTTGCAAAAAAATGAAGCGGGGATAAATACGGAACCTACTGAAAGCGATTTGCAAAATGCAATTTCATTTTTTGCTGACATGGATAATGATACTTACCGCAAATATGTAAGCGGCACTGCTGAATATATCATTAAGCGAAATAATTACAATAAGCTGCGGGCGCAGTACAAAAAAATGTTCAGCCTGCAATAGTATGATACTCCGGGATAAAAAGTTTATCAGATTTATTTTAATATTTGCAGCCGTCTTTGCCTTTTGTTACTACGGAGCACAATTTATTACAGGAATAACTGTACCCGGCGGGAGATATAACCCGTTTATAGAAAAATACCTGAATTTTACCGCATGGCTCAGAACGTCTCTTATATACGGCTCAAAATTATTACTTTCCTTATTCGGTACTCAAACCTATCGGGAAGGTGAGTATGTCTTACGGGCTACAGAGGGTAAAGGGATTCGCTTGGTATATGGTTGCCTGGGTTTCAGCGTAAACAGTTTCTGGGTCGCATATATTGTCGCAACAGCGGGAGCACTCTCTAAAAAAGTATGGTGGTTTTTCGGGGGCCTCATCTTAATATGGTTGATTAATGTCACCCGTTTAAGTCTTGTGTTGATGGCTCATATCAACGGTTGGGATTTTCCCTTAGGGATGACCCATCACGATTGGTTCAACATCATAACTTACATCTGTATTTTTATTATGATGTATTTCTTTGAAAGAAATATCAAAAGCAAACAGGTTGTTCCAATCTCCGGGGAAAGGGACCGGAAAAGAACCGGCAATTAACTTTGTATTCTTTTCCTTCAAAATTAAATTACAATAATGATCATTATAGGGATTAACGCATATCATGCAGATGCGTCTGCAGCTATTTTTGTTGACGGTAAGTTGATTGCTGCAACAGAAGAGGAGAGATTTCGACGGATAAAACATTGGGCAGGTTTTCCTTCGCAAGCCATTCAATTTTGTATGAATGAAGCAGGAGTTGCATTTAAAGCTGTAGATTATTTTGCGATAGGGAGAGACCCCGGCGCCAAAATGATGAAGAAAATAGTATACCTCCTGAAAAATCCTTCAGGCAGTTTTGAGACAGTGAAAGTTCGCCTGGGAAACCGGAAAAAGATATCATCCGTAGCTGAGGAACTTGCTGCTTTATCGGGATTACCTATTGCGCATTTTACGGACCGTGTAAAAAATATTGAACACCATCGCAGCCACCTGGCATCTGCATTCTTCGCTTCGCCTTTTGATGAAGCAGCATGCATTTCTATTGACGGTTCAGGTGATTTTTCTACAACAATGACAGGGATTGGGAAAAATAATGATATTAAAGTATTATCCTCTGCAGATTTCCCGCATTCTCTCGGTATCTTTTATACCGCATTCACACAACTCCTTGGCTTCCCGCATTACGGTGATGAATATAAGGTAATGGGAATGGCACCGTATGGCCAACCGAAATACGCTGAAGCATTGCTTGATGTTGTAAAATGTACAGATGACGGACTGTTTAAACTTAATCTTGATTATTTCAAGAAGGGAA
>JBGTJG010000421.1:0-1695 GCA_041745235.1 Ferruginibacter sp.
TTTGACTTTAGTTTTGATGAGATGCGTATATCATCTTCAATATAGGTGTCTGTTTCTTTTGCATCAGTATAATGATATCTGATAAGCGTATCGAGCATTGCACTGCCGGGAGTAGCTTCTCTTGCCTGTATTGCGCCGGGTTTATATTTATGAAAGATAATTCCTGTACCCATCTTTATAAAGTGATTGGGGTTTGGCAGAAAGTCAATATCGTAATGCGCACTCACATCCTCAATACCTGAAAAATATCTAAGCTTAAAAAACTCATTTGGATTTGTACGCGATCTTTCTTCATTATTTACATCGAAGTTGTAGCGGGTATAATGGGTAATCAGATTGCCAAAAAGCTTTTTACTGAACAGGTGATTCCACCGGGCAACAGCAGTAATGTTGCCCCATAAAAGCCCGGCATTTGTTGTTACATCTGATATTTTATCCTGTACATAAAAGCGGTCGTTGCCAAAGTAGCCGCTTACATACAAGTGATCTTTGTTGGAGAGTTTTACGTTTGCCTTTGCATTAAGATCATAGAAGTAATAACCTGTATTAATCCCTTCATTTTGTTTTTTAATGATAGGCTGCGCAATGAAGTCTATATATGTTCTTCGTCCGCTAACTATGAATGAAGATTCTTTTCCTTTCTTAAACGGCCCTTCCAGAGTAAGTCTCGATGCTATCAACCCTATCCCGCCTTCACCATGAAATTCATTCTTGTTTCCTTCCTTCATTTGAATATCAATTACAGAAGATAGTCTTCCGCCATATCTTGCCGGAAATCCTCCCTTAATCAACTCTACACTCTTTACCGCATCAGCATTGAACACGCTGAAAAAACCAAACAGATGAGAAACATTATAGACAGGCACACCATCGAGAAGAATTAAGTTTTGATCAGGCCCTCCACCTCTGACATAAATACCTGACTGGCCTTCGTTACCGGCCTGCACTCCCGGCAACAGTTGTATGGCTTTTATAATATCAGTCTCTCCTAAAAACTTTGGTAGGCTTCTTATAGTTTCCATGGGCAGGTCTATACTGCTCATTTGTGTTCTGTTTTGTATGGTGGGTTTAAGAACCGTTTTTACTACCACTTCGTCCAATGCTTTTGCTGGCTCCAACAATATATTGATCGTATAATCCTTATCCAGTAAAAAGCTTTTTTCAAAAGAATTAAAGCCGGTGTACGTTATAAACAGCGTTAAACTATCTGCAGGTTGTGTGATGGAATAGAAACCAAAATTATTGGTGGTAGTACCTATGTTTTTGTCAGCAAAAAAAACAGATGCGCCTTTTAACCGTTCACCGGTTTTCTTATCTGACACGTAACCACTGATGGTAAATTTTTGTGCGTCTGCCTGCAGTGTCAGCAAAAGTGAAACCAGCAGCAAAAGATGTTTGTTCATAATAATGGTTAAGTGGTTCCGGTGGTTCTATCCGAATGTAATTAATAAACCACCAAAGGTTGTTACAGATAATTTAAGATGATCAAATCAATCAAATTAGTATTTTGAATCACTTGCTCTTCGATGTAATCAGGGCTCTGAAACCTGCTTTAAAACCTAGCATTGAATTTTGATAAGGGTTACCGGCAAGCCATCCCTTTGTTTTCGCTTCTACTTCCAGATAAGGCCTGTACCATTTGTTTAAATCCGGCGACACCTGCAATTCTATTGCTCCACCTTTCTTTCCTTTTAC
>JBGTJG010000422.1:0-7932 GCA_041745235.1 Ferruginibacter sp.
TTTCGATTCCAGTATTTTGGGTCCAATAGTAAAAAAAACTTTGACTGAAATATTTTTACGGGCAGTAATAAGTTGTATAAGGGGTATCATGAAGCGAATGGGGTGGGTCATTATTACAGCCAACCGGGTTTCTTTCATAAAATCTAAGTTACAGATAAGTAAATCTATCTAAAATGCAATTAAAATCTATAAACATGAATTTACATTTTAAAACCTGATGCCATGTATAAAAAAAATCTTTTAATTATTTGCAACTTACCTTAATCAGTATTGTATTTTCTTACCCAGCAGAACTGCGGGAACTTCAAAAAATCTATAGATCAGGTAGGAGAATATAAAAGATACTGAAAGTGCCAAAAGGGTAATAAATACATCTTTTACATCTGTGATACCTATCTGATTATTTCCGAAGATAAAATGACATATTCCTAAAATAATTAAGTGAAACAGATAAAGGGAATAGGAAATTGCACCTACCCCGGTTAGATATTTATTTCTTAAAACACGGGCAAAAAAAGAGGACTGTTTTGTGATTGCAAATAATAGCAAACAACTAAAAAAAATTGCAAATAATGTATGCCGGATTGTTCCTATTTCCCCATAAAGATATCGAACAGCAAAACAACTTAATACCGACGTAAGCATTATTAAAATGAGCGGTAAATAATATTTCTCAGCCCACCTTTTCAAATCAAAATAATAGTTAACAAGGGCAATCAAAGCGCCGAATGAAAGTGCATCCATTCTCGTTTGCAATAATACATAGGCGGGGAGCCATTGGTCGTACTGTGTACGAAATACCGGTGCTGTAATGATAGTGAGTAATAAAAAGAATAACAGGCCCCATTTTTTAAAATAAAAAACTACAACCGGGAAAATTATATAAAATTGTTCCTCAATAGCTATAGACCATGTTACAGACAATGGTTTGCTTCCGAAACTATTTGTACAGGCCATAAAGAAATTTTGCAAAAAAGCAAAATAAGACCATAACGGCACCCCTTTTATTATTGATAAAAAGCTAACCCTGTAAAAAAAGGGCAGATGAGATAAAATAATATAAATAAATAAGAGCAGAAAATAAACGGGCAATATTCTTAAAATCCTTCTTTTATAAAAGGTGGAAAAATATTTTTTAGAATCCCGTGATCTTAAAAGAACCGAACAGATTAAGAACCCTGAAAGAACAAAAAATAAGTCTACCCCTGCCCACCCAAAGTAAGTTGCTTTCTCAACTATTTTGGCAAAAAAATTTGTATTGCCCGATAGCTGCACGCTGCCATAATGAAAAAAAACAACCATCAGAATAGCGATACCCCTTAACCCGTCTAATTCTGTAATTCGGTCAGATGGGCCGGGTTTTGCAGTAAACTCATGCGCATTGGTTAAAGTTTGTTGCATTTGTAAATATACATGTCCTCATTTTTCAAAAAATAAAATTGACCGATGCGGAGAGCCGGGAAGTATTCATAAAGAATAAGGTTTAAGAAAATAATTCAATACCTATGTTGGTTTGCTAATGATTATAATTACTTTCTTATGATTGATTTCAAAATCAGGCGAAAAGGTTTTGTGAAATAATATAAAAAATACCTTGGCAAATAAATACCTGCCACATCACCCTCGGAGGGCCGGAGCAGTAACAATAACCAATTTCTTATTATTGTTATTTTTCCCGGAAATGATGTTGCAGTTTTGAGGTTGGTATGAATATTTAATGAAGCAGTTGCTCTCTTTTTTTCTTTCATTTGTAAAATATTCTGCAGCATAACATTACAGAAATTGTTCTGCGAAGCAGTAAATCTATAGGAAAACCCCGACGGATAAAGTAAAAGTGAACGGCACATAAAGACACCGTAATTTAAATATTTGCTAATAAGAGGATCCAAGTTCTCTGTTTCAAACGGGGTTGTCCTTTTTAAGGTCATAGCCAGATCGAGAACCGAACGCACATCGGGATAAAAATCCATGACGCCGTTATTTAAAGTCATTAATTGTAAATGGCCGGTGGCATTGTAAGGTTCTTCCGCTGATAAATATTCATTGCCCAACACCTGAGCAAAAGAAAGGGTATTGCTTTGGAAAAAACGCAAAGGCTTAAAATGGAATTCTATTGCAAATTCTCTTACATCACGGTTCATCTTTTCAAAAAGCAAGTCTTTATAATCCCTTATATACTGCCCGGGAAACCGATTGTAAAATGCGGTGTCTTTAGAATGATAACCTTCCTCTGTCATCAATGCAATTACTTGGGGGATATCGGTTTCGCGGATGATGATATCATTGTCTGAAAACTCTCTTAGCCCTATTTTGCCATAAATATTTTCAGCAAAGGCAATTCCTTTGAATGGATGAGCCGAAATATTATGCTCCTTTAACAGGGACAGTATTCTATCTAATTCCTTTTTGTTGTTAAGTGCAACTGCATTAAAATAAAATGCATATTTACGGAACTCCTCCAGATTTTCCGAACCTATCAAATTTTTTACCTGTGCCAGTTCCTGATATATTATCGGCCTTATTCTGTGCGTTTTACTTAATTGGTAAACATCGTTCCAGTTTAAATGATTGTGTTGTATAAATTCAGAAACTACATTGTCCGATGAGGCGTGAATAAATTGTCTGCAACATAAAATGATCAGCGCTATTTCCGGATTATGTGTTTCTTTTATAGCCTGAATGTGCATTACAGTTTTTGTTTATCATACATGGTTTTAAATAACCCGTCCTTTAAAATCAACTCATCAAAATTTCCCTGCTCTGCAATACTGCCCTCATGCATTAAATATATGAAATCTGCCTTCTTAAGATTATATAGCCGATGAGTGATTAAAATAATTGCTTTATGTTCATAATTATTCATCAGGTTTTCAAACACTTCAAATTCCGCAATTGGATCTATATGGCTGGTAGGTTCATCCAGTATCAATATATCATGGCTGCGGTAAAAAGCCCGGGCGAGTGCTAACTTTTGCCATTGCCCGCCGCTTAATTGCTCACTTTTATTAAAGATCCCGCCTACTACGGTATCATAGCCTTTTGATAAATTTTTTATAAATGAGTCTGCACCGGCATCTTCAGAACTCAGTTTTAACCTTTCCTCGTCTGCAATCATACCACCGGGATCAATATTCTCTTTTACAGTTGTTTCATACATATTAAAATCCTGTAAAACTGCACTTATCTTCTTCCTTAATTCATTTTCCGGAATCATGTTTACATTGACTCCGTTTATTTTTATACTGCCTTCCTGAGTAGGATACAACCCCGTTAAAAGTTTCACCAGGGTTGATTTACCGGATCCGTTTGCGCCCACAATAGCAATAATCCGGTTGGCTCTGCATTGTATTGATACATTTTTCAGGGTTTCCGTTTCAGCACCCGGATAGCGAAACGAAACATCAGAAATCTCAATACCCTTCACTGAATCGGAAGAAAGCTGTTTTTTCTGCCTCTTTTCCGTAGGGATATCGAGAAAAATAAACAGATCAGTTAAGAACATCCGGAGTTGGAATACTTCCACCAGCGATTGTAAAAAAATTTTGAGTGATGCCTGTAATCGTTGAAAAGCCTGAAAGTACATTACAAAACTGCCTATACTTATTAACCCCGTAAGTGTTTGAATGGCTATTGTGAAATAAATATAACAGACAGATATAATTTCAATAAGCTGTGCCCAAAAACCCGCCCATGCATTGTGATAGCTTATCTCTTTTTTTTCACCCGATATTTGACTTCTTATTTCTTTAAATTTTTTAAGAAATGGTTCTCCAAACCCAAATATCCTTACCTCTTTGGCATACCGATGGTTTGTCAAAACCGAATTTAAGTAACCTGATTGCCTTTCCAGACCTATATTTTTTTTTTGAAATGCGTGGGTTTTATTGCTGTAATACCATTTTACAAAAGCTAAGGGAAAGCCAATGAGAATAAAGAGAAAAAAGTAATACCATTGTATTGTTATAAATAGCACTGAAAGCAACAGCACATTTAAGCCCTGCTGAAATAACTGATTTACTGAATTAACCAATCCGGGAAGTTTATACAGTGCCTGGTATTGGGCCAGATGTAATGAATCGTAATATTCCGCATTCTCATAATGGTTGTAAGGCACATGAATGGCCTTGTAAATAACCATAGCACTTATATAATCTGTAATTTTTTGCTGTTGCAAACTTTGCAGGTGCTGATATAGCTGGATGAAAGCTGCATTCACTACCTGAACAGCAAGGAGTATTAATACTTGGTTTAATATAGCATCATAACCTTGCCTGTTTTCCTTAAGTACCAGATCGATTAATCCTTTTAAAATATAAAGATTTAATAAAGGAATAGTTGCTAAAAAGAATTGAAGGATAATATTGCCTGCAAACAGCCCCCTATCACTTTTCCATATGATACTCAGCGCACGGTAATATGTATTGAGGTAAAGGTTTTTTTTGAACATCAGGTTTTGTCAGAAACTGTAAATAAAGTTAGGGGTTTATAAGAACTGTGATGATACCTAAAACATTGTACTTATTTTTACAAATCCCATGTTCTACTATACTGCATTCGGTTTAAATATAGCTTCGGAAATTGAATTTCCTGAAATGTTGCTCAGTACAAAGACTGATTTAATTGATGTGAATATAATCCCGGGCAAAGTACCGGAATTTTTGGCAGAGGATTCTAAAATATCAGAACGGCTTTGGATAACGCCGAATGAATTTCTCATGCATTTTAAAGATGTTGCATCGTACTATGCAAAAAACGGCAACCTTATTATTGCTGATGTGGCTCCGAATGCTGAAAAAAAAATGGTAAGGCTGTATCTGCTCTGCAATGCTATGGCTGCTATTATTCACCAAAAAAAACTGATACCCCTCCATTCTTCGGGCATCATAACCAAAAAAGGGGTTGCTTTGATTGTAGGTAAATCCGGCGCGGGGAAATCTACAACCATAAAAGCCCTTACACAAAAGGGGCACCCCATTTTTACGGATGATGTATGTGTATTGAAAAATGAAAATGATAAGGTACTTGCTATTCCTTCTTACCCTATGATGAAATTATGGGAACGCAGTTTTGAACTCCTGGACCTGGGCAATGCACATGAAGGGGATAAATTTTCTTCTAATTTTAATAAATACAGTGTGTTATTTCATGACCATTTTGTTACAGAATGGCAGCCTGTTTCTAAGATATTTAACCTGGCCGTGGCTGAAAATTGCAAGGATGTAAGTATAACAAAGCAAACCGGTGTTGAAGCATTTGTTACAATAGGTGAAAACACTTACCGAAATTATTATGTAGAACCTATGAAATTGAATGCCGTGCATTTTGATATGATAGGCAGGTTATTACAACAGTGTGAAGTTTATCAAATAATGCGGCCACCCGACGGCGATAGTATAGCAGCAGTAATAGAGATCATTGAGAATACCATCTGAGCTTCACTAATTGCCTTATTTTTTTAAAATGAATAATTATGAGTGCTATTTTCGGGATAGTGAATAAGAATGGTGTGGCAATTGATTCAGCCATTGCAGCAAAAATGCAGCATACTCTACTGCACCGGGCGGTTGACGGGAAGGTGATGGTAATAAGCGGCGAGGTCATGTTTGGCCATCATAAATTAATTGTACACCGCCGGCAAAAGGATGAAATTCAACCCATAGAGAGTGAAGGCTTGATTATCACGTGCGATGCCAGGATAGATAATATACTTTTCCTTATAGAGGAATTAAACCTTGCTCATTTGCCGGGAATAACTGATCCGTTAATTATAGCAGAAGCATATGCTAAATGGGGTAAAGAGTGTGTACAATATTTTGAAGGAGAGTTTGCATTCGCCATTTGGGATAAAAGCACCAAAACATTTTTTGCAGCTACTGATCATATCGGTTTCCGTACATTTTATTTTTATGAGAATGATGAAATATTTGCCTTTGCTTCTGAAATAAGGGCTTTATCGGTTGTTAAAACTGCGCCGCTGATTATTAATGATGAAATATTTTTTGAGTATTTTACAAATCTTCACCATAACATAACCTATGATGTGCAAATTAATTCTCTGCAGTCTGCGCATTGTATAGTTTTGGAAAAAAACAGAAAATCAGATATAAAAAGGTATTGGACAGCGGGGGCCACAGGAAAATACCTTTATAAAGAGCCGGAGGAATGGAGTGATGCGTTGAGAAATTTAATGGTTAAAAAAATAGAAGCAATGCTGGATACGGATTATCAGGTCGGCATCCTGCTTAGCGGTGGATTAGATTCTTCTTTTGTGTGTGCAATAGCCTGCGATATATTAAATAAGCAAAACAAAAAACTCCATGCATTTTGTTCAGTATTGCCGGAAAATTATACAGGTGAAGAAAAGGATGAACGCTATTATATTGAAAAACTGGATGACCATTTTGATAATTTAGAAGTTCATTATGTAACTATACCTGAAAATGTAGGACCTTATACAAATCTTGAAAAAGCTTTTGACAGAGTAGAATTTCCCATAAACGCATTTCATTATGTAGAATCTGCGATGTATGATGAAGCGCAAAGGTGGGGTGTGAGATCTTTGCTGACCGGATTCGGCGGAGACTTTACTATTTCTCACAAAGGGGTGGGATTAGTCTATCACCTTTTTATGAAGGGGAAATTTAAAGAAGCTTGGGAACTTTTTATAATTAAATACAAACAAGTAAGCAAAACCCGCCTGATTAAAACCGAGATCTTGCCGTACTCATCCTTGTATAAAAAAATGAGATACCGGGTAAAAGGAAATGAATTTTACGATTTTCTTCCGCTAAAAAAAGATTTCCTCAGAAGAATAATAAAAGCATATAATTCACGAAAGCCGGACAGGTTTGAAAATGTTCTGAATAAAGGAGAAATGGGTTGTACTCAATCCAGACAAAGAAAACATGGGATAGCTTTTAACTTAGAGTTTCTATCACCTATCCTATGCAAAGAAATATGCGAGTTGTCTTTTGATATTCCGTGTAAATTTTTATCCTTAAACGGGTTAAACAGAAGTTGGATAAAGGGAGGAATGCAAAATATGGTTCCTTCAGAAATATTAAAACGAACCGATAAACTTCCGTTTGCACCTGACTATTATAGAAAAACCGCAAAACTCTTAGAGTATTCTGAAGTGGCTGGAAACCCCGTAAAGTCTACTGCACTGACGAATTTAATTTCTGAAAAATATATTTTTACCACCTATACTGCAAATAATAATGAAGGCTCACTTAGCAAGCCTTCATTATTTTTCTTACCATTTATTTATTGCTCCTACACTTTTTACGAAAGAATAGTTAAGTAAATTATGTTTCTTGAGTACCACCGTCACCACCCGCCGGAGCGCCTCCTAAAATCAGAGCTTTATCAATTTCCAAAATTGCAGGCGGAGTCCACGTAACTTTAACTGTTGTTTCAATTGTATTATTTCCTTCCATAACTTTTTATTAGTTTAGTAAACAAAAATAAGGTTATTACTTTTAGTGTACAAAAATAATATTATAAACTTTATTTTTCCTATATAATTTCAGTTTCCATATTAATTTATGTTTAAATAGGGCTTAAGAAAATACATATTGAAATCGATAATTTTCTGAATCTTCGCCGCCGGTAAGTGTTAAATCATAACTCCGCAACCATGCATGCCCCTTATAAGCTTCTTTTTCAAAGTTAAAGCCAATATAAATGGTACCGGGTAATTTCAGGTTTTTTAATAAAATTTTTCCTGTAAGTGCCTGAGTATAACATTCTGTTTTCCAGACACTGTATTTATCACACAACATTATGGCTGTTTTAATGTCTTTTCGTAGCTGTAATGAACAGATGTCTTCCTGATTGGCAGTTTCTAACCCGGCTTTACCCAGCCACCCCAACACTTTTTTAAATGGGAGAAAAATAAGTGTAAATTTTACTCCCGCAGAAATAACCAGC